>JAZULW010000060.1:0-1976 GCA_045603285.1 Acutalibacteraceae bacterium
AACGAAGGACTACCCCTCAGTCGGCTGCTGCCGACAACTCCCCTGACAAGGGGAGCCGGCAAAGATTGCCAACCCGTTTACGGGTCGCCGCTGATCGTTGCACGGCCCGCAGGCCAATAAAAAGCGCACTTGTGCGCCGCGGTATCGTATAGCCGAAAATGAAATACCCCCCGCTATGCGGGGGGGTTATTATTTATCGTTCTTCCAAATGGGTGTAAGTGCGGGGTTTGCCGAACGGTTTGTAGGCGGGACGGATGATGCGGCCGCCGGTCAACAATTCTTCAATGCGGTGGGCACACCAACCGCCGATGCGTGCCACGGCGAACAAGGGCGTATACAACTCCTCCGCAATGCCGAGCGAACGGTAAATGAGGCCCGAATACAGATCCACGTTGGCACACACGGCTTTCTCGATGCCGCGTTCGCTTGCCATCAAGGAGGGAGTCAAGCGCTCCACCGCGTCCAGCAACACGAAATCGCGGCGCAATTCGTCGGTCACCGCCACGTTTTCGGCTTCTTTCTTCAAAATCACGGCGCGCGGGTCAGACAACGTGTATACCGCGTGGCCCATACCGTAGATGAGCCCCGAGTGGTCGCCCGCTTCTTTATGTAACAGTTTTTTCAGGTAGGCGGCCACTTCTTCGTCGTCATACACGTCGCGCACGTGGGCTTTGATGTCTTCCATCATCCGCACCACTTGCAAGTTGGCACCGCCGTGTTTGGGGCCTTTGGGCGACCCGATGGCCGCCGCGATGGCGGAAAACGTATCCGTGCCCGACGACGAAAGCACACGCGTGGAGAAGGTGGAGTTGTTACCGCCGCCGTGTTCCGCGTGCAACATCAGGCACAAATCCAGCAACCGCGCTTCTTCGGGGGTGTAGGAGGCGTTGGAGCGAATGGTGCGCAAAATGGTTTCCGAAGTGGAAAGCCCGTCTTTAAACGGATGGAAATACATACTTTTTCCGTCGTAATGGCGGCGCTTGACTTGATACGCATACCCCAGAATGCCGGGCAACATCGAAATCAGTTCAATGGACTGGCGCATTACGTTTTCGGCCGACGTGTCGTCGGGATTGCTGTCGTACGAATACAGAGCGAGCACCGAACGCGCCATCTTATTCATCAGGTTGGGGGAGGGCGCTTTGATGATCATATCTTCCGCAAAATACGGCGGCAGTTCGCGGCATTCGGAGAGCAGGTCGCAAAACTCCGCCAACTGTTCGGGGGTGGGAAGCGTGCCGAACAACAACAAAAACACGACCTCTTCAAACCCGAAACGGCCTTGCCCGTGGCTGCCTGCCACCAAATCTTCGATCGCGTAGCCGCGGTAGGTCAGTTCGCCTTTAACGGGGGTCTTTTCGCCTTCGTTGAGCACGTAGCCGTGCACGTTGCACACGCGGGTAAGCCCCGCCATCACGCCCGTGCCGTCCGCGTTGCGCAACCCGCGTTTTACTTCGTATTTTCGAAATTCTTTCGGGTCGATGGGGGCATTTTCTTTGGCCCGTTCGCATAAAGATGTAAAGACGTCCCGAAATTGTGTGTCGTACAAGCGTTCCATAGCAGTTCAGTCCTAATCAATATAATTGAAATAACATTATATCCCGATTATACGGGAATGTCAACGAATTTTGCGAAGAGGGTGGAAAAATGAAAGGATACGTGTGGTTGTTTGCGCTGTGTTACGTGGTGATAACGATCTTGCCGTTGCCCCTGTTGCCCAAAGAAGTGCCCGTGCTCGGTGCTCCCGTCACCTCGCCGACACAAACGGACAAGCCCGCCGAAGAAAACATCACCGTGTTGGACACGGCAGCAGGAGTGTTGTATACCTTTCGGGAACGAGATTTTCTCATTTACACGGTGGCGGCGGAGATGCCGGCTTCCTACCACCCCGAAGCACTCAAAGCGCAAGCGGTGGCTACCTACACCTATTATATGCGTGAGAAGAACGTGAACGCCGACAAAACCGACCTGCAAGG
>JAZULW010000061.1:0-7175 GCA_045603285.1 Acutalibacteraceae bacterium
TGGCGAGGGTGGGGTGGGTGTCGTTGATGTGAATGGCGGCCATCTCGGGCAGATTGTCGAGCGTGCCGAACTGTTCGAGGTGGCGTTTGACGATATCTTGCACCGAGGCAGAGGCGAGGAAATACTGTTGTGACAGACGGAGCGATTTGCCTTCGCGGTGGTTATCCGCCGGATAGAGAATTTGCGTGATGACCTCGGCCATGGCT
Organism: Acutalibacteraceae bacterium; assembly: GCA_045603285.1. Classification (GTDB taxonomy): domain Bacteria; phylum Bacillota; class Clostridia; order Oscillospirales; family Acutalibacteraceae; genus RGIG3009. The sequence goes on from JAZULW010000061.1 coordinate 207, forward strand.
TTTTGCTCCATGGCGCGCATATACTCGCCTTGGTTAAACAGCGACATATCCAAACTGGGGGCGGTGGATTTCCACAAGCGCAGGGTGGACACGCCCTTGCCGTCTTTTCCGGCCACCATCAAATCGAACGGCTGCGCAATGACCACGGTGGCGTCTTCGTGCTCCACGTGATGGAAATCGTTGTCCCACCATTCGCGCACGTAGCCGTCAAACTTCACTTCTTTGGCAAGTTCGGGGCGGGGGAGCAACCAACAACTGCCGCCGGGAAGCCAAAAATCGGGCAGTTCGGTTTGCCAACCGTCCACCAGTTTTTGGCGGAAGATGCCGCATTCATACAACAGTGAATAGCCAATGGCGGGTACGGAAGCAGTGGCGAGGCCGTCCAGAAAACAAGCCGCCAAACGGCCGAGTCCCCCGTTGCCGAGGCCGGCGTCCGGCTCGAACTTATACAGCGAATCGAGGGCAATATCGTAGTCTGCCAACACGTCACGCGCGGCATCGGTGAGGTTTAAGTTGAACAGGGTGTTTTTGAGTGAACGCCCCATTAAAAACTCCATACACAGATAGTACACCTGTTTGGACTGTTGTTTGTGAGCATCGGAGATATAGCGGATGCGCGCTGAACGCATACGGTCGCGCAACACAAGGGCAAGGGCGTTGTAAAAATTCTCGTGTGTTGCGTGTTCGGGCAAAACCGAAAAACTGCTGAGCAGTTTGGCGGTCAACTCGGCTTTGAGTTGTGCGGTTTCGCTCTTTTTGGTTGTTGCGGCCATGATACCACTCCTTTTCTTATTGACAGTATATACTACGCGCAAAAAAAATGCAATAGTTATTGAAAATAACTAATACTTTCTAACATTTTCCTGTAAATGTAGGGTTAAAATCGTTAAAATGCACAAAAAACAACCTTTTTGGATGCGTAAATGCTTGGTGATTGCTTTTGAAAAGGTTTTGTGCTATACTGATATAAGGAAAGAGAGTGGATACGTATGCCCACGTTGAACATTGTATTGGTGGAGCCCGAAATTCCCCAAAACACGGGGAATATCAGCCGCACGTGTGCGGCCACGGGAACGCGGTTGCACATTGTGGAGCCGATGGGGTTCACCATTGACGACAAAAAATTAAAGCGAGCGGGGCTCGATTACTGGCATTTACTGGACATCACCTACTACAAAAATTTGGATGAGTTTTTTGAAAAGAACGCGGGGCCGTTTTTCTATTTTACCACGAAAGGCACCCACGTATATGCCGACGTGGCGTATCCCGACGGGGCGTATTTGATGTTTGGCAAAGAGACCAAAGGTTTGCCCGAACGGTTATTGCGAGCCCACCCCGAACGGTGCGTGCGGTTGCCGATGTTAAACGACGATGCCGCCCGTTCGCTGAACTTGTCGAACACGGTGGCGGTGGGTGTATATGAAGTGTTGCGCCAATGGGGGTTTCCGACACTGAGAACGGCGGGGGAATTGAATGGAACACAAGATTAAGTTGATGGACGAAGCGGCGGTAACGCGTTCGCTTGCCCGCATCACGCACGAAATCTCCGAACGCAACCGCGGTGTGGAAGGCATTTGTTTGCTCGGCGTGAAACGCCGCGGCGTGCCGATCGCCAAGCGGTTGGCGGAAAATATGCAAAAATTTGAAGGGGTAGCGGTGCCGGTGGGGTCGATCGACATCACGCTGTACCGCGACGACCTGACCGAAACCGACGAACTGCCCACGGCGGAAGCGTGCGACATTCCGTGTGACGTGCACACGCACCACGTGATCATTGTGGACGACGTGATGTTTACGGGACGCACCGCACGAGCCGCTATGGAAGCGGTGTTCACCCACGGTCGTCCGCTTAGTTTACAGTTGGCGGTGCTCATTGATCGGGGGCATCGGGAATTGCCCATTCGCCCCGATTTTGTGGGAAAAAACATTCCCACCGCCAAAAGCGAGCGTGTATTTGTGATGCTGGGTGAACACGACGGCGAGACCGCCGTGTATCTCAAATAAAGTGAGGGACAACCGATGCAAGAATCGGGACAAATGTATTTGGAAACGGTATACATTCTCAGCAAACGCGGCGGCGTGGTGCGTGCCGTGGACGTGGGCGAGTTTATGGGATATTCCAAGCCGAGTGTCAGCCGCGCGATGGGGCTTCTCAAAAAAGGCGGATACGTGACGGCGGATGAGGACGGTTCGTTGTCGCTGACGGCGGAAGGGCTCTCCATTGCCGAGAAGATGTTTGAAAGGCACACGTTATTGGCGGAATTTTTGGTGCATTTGGGCGTGGACCCCGACACGGCGGATGCCGATGCGTGCAAAATCGAGCATCATTTGAGTGACACGTCGTTTGAGGCCATCAAACGGCACGCAGAAAGGGTTTTGAAATGAACATTTTGTGTGTATGCACGGGCAACATTTGCCGCAGCCCGATGATGGAATATTTGTTGGCACAAGAACTGTCCAAACACGGCATAGAGGCGACGGTGTGCGGTGCGGGAACGGCCACGATGGACGACGTGCCACCCTCTGACCACGCGTTGACGGTGATGAACGAGATTGGCATCGATATGGCGGACCATCGTTCGCGCCAGATGACAAGAGCCATCGCGGATGCGGCGGATGTTTGTGTCGTGATGACACCGCATCACGGGGTGGAACTGGTCTTTCAGTACGGGGTGGACCCCGAAAAGGTTTTGATGCCCGAGGGCGGTGTGCCCGACCCGTACGGCGGAACTTTGAAACAATACCGCCAGTGCCGTGACCAATTGTTGGAGACGTTGCCCAAACTCATAGAGGAGATCAAAGCGTTATGAACGTGACGGCAATGGACGAATCCCACGTAGCGGCGCTGGCCACATTGGAAGCGCTTAGTTTTGCCGATCCGTGGAGCGAAACGGCTCTGCGCGAGGAACTGGCGAACCCCTGCGCGCATTTTTTGGTTGCGGAGCGTGATGGGCGCGTGGTAGGGTACGTGGGGTGCCACCACATGGCGGGAGAAGGGTATATCACCAACGTGGCGGTGCATCCCGACTGCCGCCGCCAAGGGGTGGCGCGGCAGTTGTTGCAAGAAGCGCTTTTGCGATGGCAACACCTGTCCCGCGTGACGTTGGAGGTGCGCGTTTCCAATGCGGCCGCCATCGCGTTGTATGAGGGACTGGGGTTTGTGTGCGAGGGGGTACGCCCCCGTTTTTATGCGCATCCCACCGAGGATGCCGCCATTTACAGTTATTACAAGAGGTGAACGTTGTGAACATATTGGCCATCGAATCGTCGTGTGATGAAACCGCGGCTGCGGTGGTGCGTGACGGACGGGTGATGCTGTCGAACTGCATTGCTTCGCAGGCGGACGAGCACCGTTTATACGGCGGTGTGGTACCCGAAATTGCCAGCCGTCGCCACGCGGAGGCCATCAGCGGTATCACCCGCGCGGCATTGAACGAAGCGGGATTGACACTGGCGGACATTGACGGGATTGCCGTTACCTATGCGCCGGGGTTGATCGGCGCGTTGTTGGTGGGGGTGAACTTTGCCAAAGGGTTGGCAAGCGCAGCGGGGCTTCCGTTGATTCCCGTTCACCATTTGCGTTCGCACATTGCGGCCAACTATTTGGTGCACCCCGAACTGCAACCGCCGTTTTTATGCTTGGTGGTATCCGGAGGGCACAGTCACATCGTGCGCGTGGACGATTACACGCGGTTTACGGTGCTGGGCCGCACGCGTGACGATGCGGCGGGCGAATGTTTTGACAAAGCCGCACGGGCGATGGGGATGCCCTACCCCGGCGGGGTGCATTTGGACAAAACGGCACAAACGGGAAAGGTCGATGCGTTTTCGCTGCCCCGTCCCCACGTGGAGGGGGCACCGCTGGATTTTAGTTTTTCGGGACTGAAAACGGCGGTGATCAACCTGTTGCACAAAGCCGCGCAACGCGGCGAAGAGGTGAACATTCCCGATCTGTCCGCTTCTTTTCAACATACGGTGTGCGATATCCTGTGCACCAATTTGATGAAGGCGGCCGAGCAGACGGGGGATACCACCGTGGTGCTCGCGGGCGGCGTGTCCGCCAACTCGGGGTTGCGGCGTGCGGTGGAAGAAGCGTGCAACGAAAGAGGACTCCGCTTGTTTGTGCCGCCGCTGTCTTTGTGCGGTGATAACGCGGCGATGGTGGCCGCACAAGGGTTTTACGAATATAAAGACGGGAACACGGCGGGGGCAGACCTGAATGCCGCCGCCACCATGCCCATTGAGAAATGAGGAGATACCATGAACAAACACGATATCAAACAAGCCGCCAAAGTGTATGGGATGACGGTGCTCAGTTCGTTTTTTAATTTGCTCATCTACGTGTCGTTTGTGGCGCTTACGGGCATTTTTGCCGACAAGGATGGCAACGTTTCCGCGGGTGCGGTAACGGCGGCCAATGTGTTGGCGCTGGTATTTCAGGCAATGCTGTTTGTGATGCTGGTATACGGCCCGATGTGGAAATACGGCAACCGCGAGTTAAACGCGGTGAAGTTTGGCCGCCGCGCCGAAGATAAGGGACGCGGTCTCAAGATCGGGCTTGTGGCGGCCGTGCCGTCGCTTATTTCTTACGCGGTGCTGGTGGCGGAAAAACTGCTGGGTTTTTGGCCGGCGTATGCGGCGGTATACCGATTGGGACATTTGTCGCTTTATCCGTTGGTGGTATGGGCGTTTGGCGCGAACGTGAGCGCAACTACCGCCGGAGTCACGTGGGGCGGTATCGCCTTGGCAGGGGTGCCGATTTTGGTGATGCCCGCGGTGGCGGCGTTTGCGTACCGCGTGGGATATGCCGATACGTTGCTTTCCGAAAAACTCGTATACAAAACCACCGAAGAAGCGAAATAACCGCGCCCTTCTCCGCATACAATGTGGGGGAGTGGTGTTATGAAAAAGGCGATAAACGAGACCGTGTGGGACACGACCATTGTGCTCTTGGGCTGTGCCGTGATATTGACCGCTGCCCTCGGCGCGGTCGCGCGGCGCACCACCACGGTGCACGTGGCGGCACCGCACATTTTGGTGGACGCGGGCCACGGCGGAGAAGACGGTGGCGCCGTTGCTTCCGATGGCACGCTTGAAAAAGATCTGAATCTCGCGGTGGCGTGTTCTCTGCGCGATCTGTTGCGGGTGATGGGATACCGCGTGAGTATGACACGACAGACCGATACGATGGTGAACACCGAGGGTACCACCCAACGCGAACGCAAAGTGAGCGATATGAAAAACCGGTTGAGTATGACCCGCGAAGCCGACGTGACGGTGAGCATCCACCAAAACAAGTTTCCGCAGACACAGTATTATGGGGCACAAGTGTTTTACGGCGCGGGACATCCCGATAGTGCCGTGTTCGCCGAGCGCGTTCGCGCATCGTTGGTGGAACTCACACAACCCGACAATACAAGGCCCCTGAAAAAAGCGGATAAAAACGTGTATTTGCTGTTCCACGCGACCACGCCGACGGTGCTGGTGGAATGCGGATTTTTGTCCAATGCAGCGGAACTCAGCAAACTAAAAGACTCCGAGTACCAACGCAAACTGGCGTTTGCCGTCGCGAAAGGGGTTATGAAGGAGACGTAAACGATGGCGAAAGCAAAAACGGTATTTGTCTGCACCGAATGCGGAGCGCAGTATCCCCGTTGGGCGGGGAAATGCGCCGCGTGCGGCGAGTGGAACACCATCGTGGAAGAGGTGGTGACACCGAGCACGGGCGGCACGGCCAAACGGGCACAGGTGACACCCATTGATCAGGTGAGCGGCAGTGAGGAAGCGCGTTACCGCACGGGGATGTGCGAGTTGGACCGCGTGCTCGGCGGCGGCATCGTGCCGGGTGGGCTCATCCTCATCGGCGGTGACCCCGGCATTGGCAAATCAACGTTGTTGCTTCAAATTTGCGGACATTTGGGGCAAGAACGCACGGTGCTGTACGTATCGGGTGAGGAATCGGCACGGCAGATAAAACTGCGCGCCGAGAGGCTTGGTGTGGACAGCGGAAACTTGCTTCTTTTGTGTGAGACCGACGTGGACACCGTATTGGAAACGGTGCGCGCGGAAAAGCCGGACGTGCTGGTGGTGGATTCCATTCAAACGGTGAGTTTGGCGGACGTGGCCTCTTCTCCCGGCAGTGTAACGCAGGTGCGTGAGTGCACCGCCGCCTTGATGCGTGCCGCCAAACGTATGGATATGCCCACGTTTATTGTGGGGCACGTGAACAAAGACGGCGCCATTGCCGGACCCAAGGTGATGGAACACATTGTGGACTGTGTGTTGTATTTTGAAGGCGACCGCCACAGCAATTACCGTATGTTGCGTTGCGTGAAAAACCGCTATGGCTCCACCAACGAGATCGGCGTATTTGAGATGCGCGACAAGGGATTGTGCGAGGTGGAAAACCCGTCGCTGTTATTATTGTCGGGACGGCCGGTGAACGTGAGCGGCACGTGCGTCGCGTGTACGATGGAAGGCACGCGCCCTCTGCTCACCGAGGTGCAAGGGTTGGTATCCCCCACGGGGTTCGGCAATCCGCGGCGAATGGCCACGGGGTTTGACAACAACCGCTTGGCCTTGTTGTTGGCGGTATTGGAAAAACGGGCGGGGTATTTCTTTTCCAACTTGGATACGTATTTGAACATCATCGGCGGATGGCGGTTGGATGAGCCTGCCGCCGACCTGCCCGTCGCGCTCGCGCTCCTTTCAGGGCTCAAGGACAAGCCCATCCCCGAAGGGGTGGTCGCGTTCGGCGAGGTGGGTCTTGCGGGGGAAGTGCGGTCGGTCTCGGCCGCGGAACAACGCGTGGCGGAGGCCGCGCGGCTGGGCTTCACCAAGATCATCCTACCCGCACAAAACGCCGCATCGCTCAGCGGCAACCATCCCATTGAAGTCGTGGGGGTTGCCACCGTGCGCGAGGCGTATGAGACAGTATAAACAAAAAACAACACCCGACCGTGAATACCA
>JAZULW010000062.1:0-2530 GCA_045603285.1 Acutalibacteraceae bacterium
TATCCGGCGTATGCCCACACTGTCAAGCAAGTTTGTAAATCTAGGTAACTTTAGGAGGAAATTGGTATGAAAAAGTATGTCTGTTTGGTTTGCGGTTATGTCCACAACGGTGACGAAGCCCCCGGTTCCTGCCCCATTTGCAACGCTCCCGCCGAGAAATTTAAAGAAACGGCTCCCGCCCCCGCGGCGCCCGTTTCCGACGTGAAAAACAACAGCGAGCGCGTGTGGGCGGACGAGCACCGCGTCGGCATTGCCCAAGGTGTGGACGAAGAAGTCGTGGAAATGCTTCGTGCCAACTTCACGGGCGAATGCTCCGAAGTGGGGATGTATTTGGCAATGGCCCGCGTGGCACACCGTGAGGGTTATCCCGAAATCGGTTTGTACTGGGAAAAAGCCGCTTATGAAGAGGCGGAACACGCCGCAAAATTTGCCGAACTCCTCGGCGAAGTGGTGACCGCCAGCACCGAGAAAAACCTCGCCATGCGCGTAGATGCCGAGCACGGCGCTACCGAGGGCAAAATGATCCTCGCGCGCAAAGCGAAAGAACTCGGCTACGATGCCATTCACGACACCGTACACGAAATGGCGAAAGACGAAGCTCGTCACGGCAAAGCCTTCGAGGGCCTTCTGAACCGCTATTTCAAATAAGAGTCGAAAAGAAGGGAATCGGGTCGACCGATTCCCTTTTTGCTAACAGTTTATGAGGAGGAAATTGTATGAAACGCATCTTTTCCCTTGCCATCGTTCTTTGTATGCTGACATTGCTTATCGGTTGCGACGCACTCCCCACCAATACCGACGGCGACGACGCCACAACCACAACCACCTCAACCGCGGCCACAACCACGACCGCAACCGAACAGGCAACGCCGACGGGCAAACAACTCACAGCGGACGAAGCCAAGGCCAAGGCATTGGCGCATGCGGCCGTGAACGAGTCCGACACGTTCGACTGGGATATTGAATTGGATTATGAATACGGCCAAGCCGTGTACGAGGTTTCGTTTGAGACCCGCGAATTTGAATTCGAATACGAGATCCACGCCTACAACGGCGAAGTGCTTCGCTTTGAAAAAGAACGCAACGACTAAGTATGTGAACCCCCACCAAATGGCGGGGGTTCTTTTTAAACCATATCGCTCTCTTCTCGCAAATCACGAAGCCGTGGATAGCACCTCATTACTCTCTTATTTCAAACCTAAAATATAGTCTGCCGAAACGTGATAGAATTTGCAAAGCGTTATCAAATGGTGGATCGGAATTTCATTTTGCCCGTTTTCATAACGCGAATACACTTGTTGGGTCGTACTTAACAACTTAGCAATATCAGACTGGGTTAAATCTTTATCTTCGCGCAGATCGCGAAGTCGTTCATAATATGACTTCATAAAAAAACACCTCATCGCCATACTACAATACACTCTTTTTGGTGTATTGATTTTACACTTAATATGGTGTATGCTATGCTCGAGAGGGATGATTTTTATGATAAAAAACTGGGTGTCCTAATCGCAACGGTTGTCTTCCTTTTGACAGGTTGCACACAGGAAGACAAGCCAAACACTCACAACGTATATGAGTTGACGATTACGGCAAATCTGTTGTCAAACAAGTCGGTTGGTGATGATCGGTCAAAGCGTTACACTTGTGACGGAGAATCTGTCCCGAAGAAAACACAATTTTTGGTTCCTATCGGAACAACCGAAACCGTGGAAATAACGGCAACCGTTGTGGAGCAAGACAAATATCCTGATGTTGGGGAAGGCGTGTTGTCCGTCACATTGAACGACGGTTTCGAAGCCTCTACTACGATTACCGTGAAAGAAAACAAAGGGCGGTACAAAGGCAACACGGCACAATGGAAGATTATCTGCACGGTTACGTTGGTTGACCAAATACGGCAATAAAACGGCACCGCCTTTAAAAAGGCGGTGCCGTTTGTGTTGATTCGGTTGTTTCGGGAACGGGGGCGAAGAGTTTATGAAATGTGCTCAATAATATCTTGTATGTCGCAGTTCAACTCCGTACAGATGCGATCCAAAATATAACTGTCATACCGTTTAACATTATTTTTATAATATTTATCAATGATGGAATATTGTATACCGGTTCTCTTGGCCAACTCATATCTGGTAATTCCCGTATTTTGCAATACGTTATCAAGCGTTAATCGTATCATAATTGTATTATACACCTCTAAGTATATTTTATTAAAGGTATATCCGGTTGACAATTGTCGTATTTGAATATATATTTATATAAATATATAAAGGGGTGCTTTTCATGATGGAAAAACTCGGCGCTCTTATCGTCATCATTATCTTCCTTTTCACAGGTTGCACACAGGAAGACAAGCCAAACACTCACAACGTGTATGAGCTGGCAATTACCGCAACCTTGTTGTCCAACAACTCTGTCGGGAACGATTGGGCAAAGCGTTACACTTGTGACGGAGAATCTGTCCCGAAGAAAACACAATTTTTGGTTCCTATCGGAACAACCGAAACCGTGGAAATAACGGCAACCGTTG
>JAZULW010000063.1:0-9001 GCA_045603285.1 Acutalibacteraceae bacterium
TGTGCAGTATAAACAGCCCGCTTTTTTAAAAGAAGTGAGCAACGCTTTTTTATGAATCGATCACGATGTTTTCAATGCCGTGAACCAGCATAAGATTGATTAGTTCGTTTCGGGAATAATTGGCTTCGGCGGCAATTTTATCCAATGCAGCCAACGTTTCCTCGCGAATGCGCAGGGTAATCACCCGACTGCCGTCTTCACCGCGTTTTTTTATCTTAAGGGGTTCGTTTTTCATAAAAACACCTCACAATCTATACTAATTATAGATTGACAAATACCCCCATAATATAATACAATAAGATATCATATTGTATTACAATGTGAAAAATAAATGGAGGTACTTTGTATGGAAAACACAAATCAAGCCCAAACCGTGCAAGAGGCATCGGAGAAAATGAAATTTTGCAAACATTGCGGCGGCAAAATTCCGGAAACGGCTGTCCTGTGCACCTTGTGCGGTCGTCAGGTTGAGGAAATGAAATCGGGCGAACAACCGAGCATTGTGATCAACAACAGCAACAACAATGTGAACACAAACCAAAACGTGGTCGGGGGTGTCGTTGGATTACGCGCTCGCAACAAATGGGTAGCGTTTTTCCTCTGTTTGTTCCTCGGCTTCGTAGGAGCGCATAAGTTTTACGAGGGAAAAGGCGGCACCGGCATTTTGTATATTTTTACGTGCGGTATTTTCGGCATCGGTTGGTTTATCGACTGTATCAATTTGCTTTGCAAACCCAACCCCTACTACGTAAAATAAAAAATACCCGAAGAGAGTTTTCTCTTCGGGTATTTTGGTGTGAGGTTATGATTCGGAACTCAAGTCTTCCAAAGCGGCGCGCACGGCAGCGATCACAAAAGCGGAAAACGTACAGTCTTTTCCTTGGATGGCGCTTTCCACCTTTTCGACAACATCGTTGGGAAACCGAATGGTTTTATTGGTTGTCTGCGGTGTAACGGGAATTTTAAACTTTGCCATAACATTACCTCGCAATGCATTTGTCTTGCTTATTAGTGTAAGGCAACTTTTTTCAAAAATATGCATTGCAAATTGCAATGCATATTCGATATACTGACAGTGGTGATGGTATGCGTTTTGAATTGTATTCGTTTGCAGAATTGTTCGGTTCGTATCGCTACCGTTTTCGAACGGAAAGCAATATCGCAGAAGAACTATTATTGTATATGGTAACCACGTTCATAGAAGATGATGGGTGGATTCTCCTGGATAACAAGAGGGAGGGATGCGGTTTCGCAACTCTTGGATTTGCGACAGAGCCGGCGGAGGAAGAATACTCGAAAAGGGTTTTTTACTGTAAGGTAAGTCGAGAGTTGAGCAAGAAAGGTAATGGGGAAGACGTTTGGGATACTCTCACGTTCGAAAATAGAGAAGAAGAGGTGTTCGCAAGGGTAAAAGAAGAGAGTAGAAAATTCTGCGAAAAATTATCGAAAAAGACTTGTCTATGAGTTTCGGTACAACGCGACGGGCTAAAACCGCCGACACCGCGGTGTTTTTTTAACGGTCTTTCGAGTCCCGCCGTTTGCACAAAAAATAACGGGCACCGCAAAAGCGATACCCGTTATTTTGGCGCGCCCGAAGGGACAAAGCCGCGCGCTTTGCGGCGCGTCTTTCTTCCTTGTTGTCTTCGAGTGCCTCTCCGACAACTTCGGATTCGCGGTTAAAAACAGTCCGCCGGACTGTTTTCTTAACACCGCTCACCCTCTCAGGGTTCGAGTCCCGCCGTTTGCACAAAAAATAACGGGCACCGCAAAAGCGATACCCGTTATTTTGGCGCGCCCGAAGGGACTCGAACCCCTGACCTCTTGATTCGTAGTCAAGCACTCTATCCAGCTGAGCTACGAGCGCGTGTCGTAAGACAACGAATAGATTATAGTCATTTCTTTCGCAAATGTCAAGAGAAAAGAGAAAAGTTTTTCGCAAAATTTTTGATGGCGTACTTTTCAAAATGAAAAACCACACAAATCACGAAGAAAAACCACACAAAAACCAAGCGACGGCCTCTTAAATGTAGGTTTTATGTGGTTAAAATGTTGAATTTGTGTTATTTTTTCTGTTTTTTTGTTTGTTTTCCTCTTGACAACGGTGTGGATTTTCGATAGAATGAAGATGCATAAGGAGAATTTCGGATTTTTTACCCTACCATAATTTCGGGAGGTACACTATATGGAAACCGTATACACCCAAAGAATTGAAAAATCGGCACGCATTCCGGCGCTTGTGGACCACTTGTTTGCAAGCAAACCCACCATTGAGGCGGATCGCGCGGTTTTGCTCACCGAATCGTACAAGGCAACGGAGGGGCAACCCATCGTGTTGCGACGTGCCAAGGCGTTTGCGCATATCTTGGAGCACTTGCCCATCACCATTCGCCCGTTGGAGTTGGTGGTTGGCAGCAATACCAAAAATCCCCGCAGTTGCCAAACCTTCCCCGAATATTCCTATTCGTGGTTGGAGGATGAGTTTGACACCATTGCCACCCGCAGCGCCGACCCGTTTGAAATTTCCGAGGAAACCAAAGCGGCGCTTCGCGAGGTGTTCCCGTATTGGAAAGGCAAAACGAGTAGCGAACTTGCCACCGCGTATATGGCACCGGAAACGCTTGTCGCCATGGAACATAACGTTTTCACCCCCGGCAACTACTTCTACAACGGCATCGGCCACGTGACGGTGGATTACGGCAAGGTGTTGCGCGTCGGTTTCAACGGCATTGCCGAAGAGGCCAAAGCGGCTCTCCAAAAATTGCATCTCACCGACGCCGATTACGCCGACCGTTCGCAGTTCTTGCAAGCGGTCATCATCAGTTGTGAAGCGGTGTGCAACTTTGCGGCACGGTATGCGGCACTTGCTCGTGAACAAGCGGCCGCATGTTCGGATTCGGCTCGCAAGGCAGAACTTCTCCGCATTGCCGTCAACTGTGAGCGCGTCCCCGCGAACGGCGCCGATGGTTTTTATGAAGCTTGCCAATCCTTCTGGTTTGTGCAACTGCTGCTCCAAACCGAATCGAGCGGTCACTCCATCTCGCCCGGCCGTTTCGACCAATATATGTATCCTTATTATAAAAAGGACCTCGACAGCGGTAAGATCACCCGTGAATTCGCGCAAGAACTCATTGACTGCGTGTGGGTGAAGTTGAATGACTTGAGCAAGGTGCGTGACCTGGCTTCCGCCGAAGGGTTCGCCGGCTACAGTATGTTCCAAAACCTGATTGTAGGCGGTCAAGACGAACTCGGGCGCGACGTGACCAACGACCTGTCGTATATGTGCCTCAACGCCACGCTTAACGTGTATTTGCCGCAACCGTCCCTGTCGGTTCGCGTGTGGAACGGCACGCCTCACGAGTTTATGCTTCGTGCAGCGGAGGTTACCCGCACCGGCATCGGTCTTCCTGCTTACTACAACGACGAAGTCATCGTGCCCGCGTTGCAAAGCCGCGGTTTGACGTTGGAGGATGCCCGCGGATACAACATCATCGGATGCGTGGAACCGCAAAAAGGCGGCAAAACGGACGGTTGGCACGATGCTGCGTTCTTCAATATGTGCCGTCCGCTGGAACTCGTGTTTTCGAACGGTTCTGAAAACGGGGTGCAGGTGGGTCCCCAAACGGGCGATGTCACCAAAATGACCACGTTTGACGAGTTCTACGATGCGTACAAAACGCAAATGAACTACTTTATTGAACTGATGGTCAATGCCGATAACGCCATTGACCGTGCTCATGCCGACCGTTGTCCGCTTCCGTTCCAATCCTGTATGGTGGAAGATTGTATCGGCCGCGGCCGCAGTTTGCAAAACGGCGGTGCCAAATACAACTTTACCGGCCCGCAAGGTTTTGGTATCGCCAATATGACCGATGCGCTGCTTGCCATTCGCACGTTGGTGTTCGAAGAAAAAAGTGTGACGATGGCAGAGTTCAAAGAGGCTCTTGCGAACAACTACGGCAAGGATATGGATCCCAAACAAGCCGAAAAGATCACCACCGAAGTGGTGCGCCAAATTGTCAAAAACGGAAAAACCATGACAGCGGATGACGTGAAAGCCGTGTATGCGGCGGTGCTGAAAAGCCCTTGCACCGATGCGCAAAAAGCCAAGTATCAACAACTGCTTGACCGCATTGCCGCCTTACCGAAATTCGGCAATGATATTCCCGAGGTAGACGAATTTGCCCGCGACGTGGCGTACACCTACACCCGTCCGCTCCTCAACTACCGCAATCCGCGCGGCGGACAATTCCACGCCGGTTTGTACCCCGTATCCGCCAACGTGCCGCTGGGCGCACAGGTGGGTGCCACCCCCGACGGCCGTTTGGCTCATACGCCGGTGGCAGACGGTGTTTCTCCCGCGGCAGGCCGCGACGTAAAAGGCCCCACCGCGGCGGCCAACTCGGTATCGCGCCTTGACCACTATATTGCCTCCAACGGTACGCTGTTTAATATGAAATTCCATCCCAGCGCCTTAGCAGGTGCGGGCGGTTTGGAGAGTTTTGTGGCGTTGGTTCGCGGATACTTTGACCAAAAGGGAAGCCATATGCAGTTCAATGTGGTAAGTCGCGAAACCTTGCGCGATGCGCAAAAGAATCCCGAAAAATACAAATCGCTTGTGGTGCGCGTGGCGGGTTACAGTGCGTTGTTTACCACGTTGTCCCGTTCGTTGCAAGACGATATCATCAACCGCACCGAGCAGGGAGATTTCTGATGGAAAACCTATTGAACGTAAAGGGGCGCATTTTCGATATTCAGCGCTTCTCCACACACGACGGCCCCGGTGTGCGCACTATCGTGTTTCTCAAAGGTTGCCCGTTGCGATGCCGTTGGTGTTGCAACCCCGAATCGCAGTCGTATGAGATTCAACAAATGCGCCAAGGCGGAAAGACGAAAACCATTGGGCGCGACGTCACCGTGGGGGATGTGTTGCAAGAAGTGCTACGCGACCGCCCGTATTACCGCCGTTCGGGCGGTGGAATGACGCTTTCGGGTGGCGAGTCGCTGTGGCAACCCGATTTTACCGAAGCGTTGCTCAAAGCGTGTCACGAAAACGGGGTGAACACCGCTATCGAAACTACCGGTTTTGCGGACCAAGCGGTGATCGAACGGTGTTTGCCGCACCTCGATATGGTGTTGATGGATATCAAACACACCGATAGCCGCAAACACGAAGAGTTTACCACCCGACCCAACGAAACGATTTTGCAAAACGCCCGTTTCATTGCCGAAAGAGCCAAACGGCTCATTATTCGGGTGCCCGTGATACCGGGCTTCAACGATACGGCCGCTGAGATCGACGCGATCGCGGCGTTTGCCGCTTCGTTGCCGAACGTAAACGAAATTCATTTGTTGCCCTATCACCGTATGGGGCGCGATAAATATGACGGCCTTGACTGCCCTTACCTGATGGGGGATGTGCAACCGCCTTCTGCTGAGCATATGAACGGTTTGAAGCAGGTTGCCGAGCGTCACGGCTTGATCACACGGATAGGAGGTTGAGCCAATGAACATTGATGCTTTAACAAACGGCGACAAAGTACGCATTGTGCAGGAACTCGTCCCCGGTAAACAGATCACGTTGGCGCACATCATTGCCAACCCCGACGACATACTGTATTACAAACTCGGTCTGGACCCTGCCGAGTCACATGCGGGTGCCATTGGCATTTTGACGCTGAGCCCCGCCGAAACCGCCATCATTGCGGGTGACATTGCCCTGAAAGCCTCGGGTGTTACGCTTGGGTTTGTTGACCGCTTCAGCGGTACGGTCATCGTCACCGGAACGGTATCGCAAGTGGAAGCGGCGGTGGCGGCCATCACCGAGTATGCCACCACCAAACTCGGTTTTGACGTTTGTGAGATGACACGCACGTGATGAAACGATTATTGTTGGTCGGCCGCAGCGGTTGCGGCAAAACGTCCCTCACGCAAGCCTTGCGTGGAGAACAGGTCCACTATCAAAAAACCCAAAGTATGGTATTTGACGATTTCCTCATCGACTCTCCCGGTGAGTATGCGGAAAACCACGACCTCGGTGCCGCCCTGGCGCTGTATTCCTACGAGGCGGACGTGGTGGCCTTGCTCATCGCCGCGGACGACGACTATTCGTTGTTTCCACCGTGTATCACCTGTTTGGTCAACCGCGAGGTGATCGGTATCGTCACCAAAATTGACAAAGCCGACCCGCACCGCGCCGAGAGGTGGTTGCGCCTTTCGGGATGCAAAACGGTGTATTTCGTCAACTCGGTCACACGGGAAGGGGTCGAATCCATACTCCAACATCTCGAAAACAACAAAAATCAAACAGAAATTAAACAAAACACAGAAAAATAAAGAAAATTATGTTGACTTTATAGGGTTAATATGGTATGATGGTGCCATAAAAGGTAGAAAAGCAAACAAAAAACAAATAAAAACAAAAGGAGAACGACAGTATGGCTATGGTAAGCGAATACGAAATCAAAAAACAGATTTGCGAGATCGGCCGCCGCATTTATGACAAAGGCATGGTCGCCGCCAATGACGGTAACATCTCCGTCAAACTCAACGATAACGAATTCCTCTGCACCCCCACGGGCGTGAGCAAAGGCTTTATGACCCCTGAGTTCATTTGCAAAGTGGACAAAGACGGCAAAGTCATTCAAGCCAACGCGGGTTACAAACCCTCTTCCGAAATCAAAATGCATATGCGCGTATACAAAGAGCGCCCCGACGTGAATGCCGTGGTGCACGCGCATCCCATCTATGCCACCAGCTTTGCGATTGCCGGCATTCCGCTGACGCAACCGATTATGCCCGAAGCGGTTATCTCCCTGGGCTGTGTTCCGATCGCTGAGTACGGCACCCCCTCTACCGAGGAAATTCCGGATGCCGTTTCCAAATATCTGCAATCCTTTGATGCCGTGTTGTTGGAAAACCACGGTGCGTTGTCCTTCTCCGACAGCTTGCAGAGTGCCTACTACAAAATGGAATCGCTTGAATTCTACGCACAGTTGCTCTTTATCTCCAAGCAACTCGGCGGTCCCAAAGAACTTTCCGAATCGCAAGTGCAACGTTTGTACGAGATTCGCCGTCAATTCGGTATGAAAGGCAAACATCCGGCGGACCTTTGCCCCAATGCCAAAGACGGTAAACCCAGCTGCCACGGTTGCGGCGACGGCAAATGCACGTGCGGCAAAGACAAGGAGAACGATCTCGTTTCCGAGATCACCAAACTTGTCCTTGCACAACTCGGCAAATAAGCAATGGACGAACAAGCCTTACGTTCCTTGGTGGAAGCCGTTGCCCGCAATGTAAGCGGCGTATCGGGGGATATCACGTTGGAACAAGCACGGCGGCTCAGTGAAAAGGTGCGGCAGGAAGCGGCCCGAATGGGTGTGAAAGCCGTGGTTGCCATTTCTAACCGTGCCGCGCGGCCGGTTTTGGTGGAATGTATGGATGATTCCTACATTGCCAGTTACGACGTGGCGGTACAAAAGGCGTTCACCGTAGTTTCGTTAAAAATGTCCACCTCGGACTTGAAACCGTTGGCACAACCCGGCGGTTCGCTGTACGGCATTCAATTCACCAACGATTGCCACATTGTCATCTTCGGCGGCGGTGAGCCGCTGCGTGACCAAAATGGCAACATCGTCGGCGGTCTTGGTGTCAGCGGCGGAACCGAGGAACAGGACACCGCATTAGCGGCTTTTGGCAAACAACTCTTTGAGAAAGGCGGAATATAAAGAATGGACATCAATTCTTCCAACATTGAGCAAATTGTCCGTCAGGTGTTGGACGGAATGAAAGATGGCGCCCCGGCGAAAGCGGCGGCTCCTCGCGAAATTCCTTCCAAAGCCCGCGTGGCTATGCTCACAAGCCTCGAAAAATTCGAGCTGAAAGAATATCCGATGCCGCCCGTAGGCGACGACGATATTCTCGTAAAGGTGGAAGGCTGTGGCGTGTGCGGTACCGACGCGCACGAGTTTAAACGCGATCCCTTCGGCCTCATTCCCGTTGCTCTCGGCCATGAGGGTACGGGCGAAATCGTGAAGATGGGCAAAAACGTGAAGAAAGACAGCGCGGGCAAACCCCTCGCCATTGGCGATAAAGTGGTTACCTGCATGATCTTCAAAGACGATCCCGATATCACGATGTATGACCTTAACAAACAAAACGTCGGCCAAGGCGCCGAAGTGTACGGCTTGATTCCGGACGACGACATTCATATGAACGGTTGGTTCGGCGATTACATTCTCGTTCGCGGAGGTTCCACGGTGTTCAACGTGAGCGACCTTGACCTTGATTCCCGTATTTTGATCGAGCCCTGCGCGGTGCTGATTCACGCGGTCGAGCGCGCGAAGACCACCGGTATTTTGCGGTTCAACAGCCGCGTCGTGGTGCAAGGTTGCGGCCCCATCGGTCTGATCTGCATTGCGGTTCTCCGCACAATGGGTATTGAAAACATTGTCGCGGTGGACGGTGAAGCCAAACGGTTGGAGTTTGCCAAAGAAATGGGCGCTACCAAAACGGTCAACTTCAAAGACCACAAGGGCATCGAAGCCTTGTCGGGTGCCGTGAAAGACGCGTTTGGCGGATACTTTGCCGATTTTGCGTTCCAATGCACCGGTTCTCCCGTGGCTCACAGCAACATCTACAAATTCATTCGCAGCGGCGGTGGTTTGTGCGAACTCGGGTTCTTTATCAATGGCGGCGATGCCACCATCAACCCCCACTTCGACATCTGCTCCAAAGAGATCACCACGGTGGGTTCTTGGGTATACACGCTGCGTGATTATGCCACCACCTTTGATTTCCTCAAACGTGCGAAGGGTATCGGCTTGCCGATGGAGAAACTGATCACCCACAAGTTCCCCTTGGAACAGATCAACGAAGCGCTTGAAGTTAACCTGAAGATGGAAGGCCTCAAGATCGCCATCGTGAATAAATGATCGGAGAGAAAATCATGATGGGAAACGCTACCGGCATTGTGGAGGTTTACGGCTTGGTTGCCGCGTTTGTC
>JAZULW010000064.1:0-3873 GCA_045603285.1 Acutalibacteraceae bacterium
TCTAAACAACCCCAAACCCCGCCAAGGGTATCCTTGGCGGAGTTTTTCTTGTTTTATCCGCTCCGTGTTGCTTCGCACAAGGCGGCAAACTGTTCCATCGAGAGTTGTTCGGCACGCGCGGTGGGGGAGATGGCGGCTTGTTCCAGCATCGCCAGTACCTGTGCTTTGTCGTATCCTGCACTACACAGCGAATTGGCCAAGGTTTTGCGCCGTTGCCCAAATGCCGCGTGGATCAGGCGAAACAACTGTTTTTCGTCGTGCACCGTGCAAGGCGGCTCGGAGCGAAGCCGCAACCGAATGACACTGCTGTCCACGTTGGGGGCGGGGAGAAAACTGCCGCGCGATACCCCAAACAAAATGTCCGCCTCGGCAAAATAATGCACCGCCAACGTAACCGACCCGCACTCGCGCGTGCCGGGTTTGGCGCAAAGCCGTTGCGCTGCCTCTTTTTGCACCAACACCGTGATACAGTGGATCGGCAAACGGCTTTCGAGCAGATGCATCAGCAGGGGAGAGGTAATGTAATACGGCAAATTGGCGCACACCACCACAGGCAACCCGCCCGCGTGTTCGGCAAGGAGGGCGGCCAGATCCAGTTTCATCGCGTCGCCGTGCACCACCGTCACGTTGTCGCAGTCTGCCAACGTTTCTTTCAAAACGGGCAGTAACCGCGTGTCCAGTTCCACCGTGATCACTTTTTGGGCAACCTTGGCCAACTCCCTTGTCAACACCCCCACACCGGGGCCGATCTCCAGCACCGCAAACGGGCCGTCAAGGTCGGGGTGACAGGCCTGTGCCATTTTGGGGCACACCGACGGATTGATGAGAAAATTTTGACCGAGCGACTTGGAAAACGAAAATCCGTGCCGCGAAAGCAACGCTTTTAACGCGCCGATATCCGTAAGAGAAAACATAAAAAAAGACCACCTCTTGCTGTATTTTAGCATACTTTTGTATTTTTTGCATCCTTTTTTGCATAAAAATCCACACTTTCCACCAATTTTTCCACTTTTCCACAGGAAACACGGTGGAGAGCGTGTGAAGAGAACAAACGCCACGAAAGGGTGCCGGAAATGACGGTCGTGCTTCCCAAAAAAACATTCCCTCTTGCGAGTGACGGGCAGATGTGATATGATGAGGAACACAAGAAGTGAAACGGAGCGTTGGTATGAAATTTTTGGCAGGAGAATGGGAAGTTGCGGTCATCGGCGCGGGCCACGCGGGCATTGAAGCCGCCTCGGCGGCGGCGCGGCTCGGGTGTTCCACCGTGATCTTCACCATCAATATGGACGCGGTGGGCAATATGCCGTGCAATCCGTCCATCGGCGGCACCGCCAAAGGCCACTTGGTGCGCGAGATCGACGCACTCGGCGGCGAAATGGGAAAAGCGGCGGATGCCAACCTACTGCAATCGCGTATGCTCAACCGCGGCAAAGGCCCCGCGGTGCATTCGTTGCGCGCGCAAATCGACCGCCGCCGGTATGCCGAATATATGAAACACCGTCTGGAAACGCTCCCCGGTTTGGACTTAAAACAAGCGGAGATCACCGCCCTGGAACGCACCGACGACGGGCGTTTTCTGCTCACCACCCGTCTGGAAGAGCAATACCTCGTAAAAGCGGTCATTTTGGCAACGGGCACCTACTTAAAGGGCAAAATTTTCGTGGGGGACGTGTCGTACGACGGCGGTCCCGACGGCATGTTTCCCGCCGAAACGCTCAGCGATTCGCTTACAAAATTGGGGCTCACGTTGCGCCGTTTCAAAACGGGCACACCCTCGCGCGTGCTCAAATCCAGCATTGATTTTGCAAAAACCGAGGTGCAACCGGGGGAAGACCCCGTGGTGCCGTTCTCGTTTGAAACCACCGAACCGCTGAAAAACAAGGTGGATTGCCACATCACGTGGACGACCGAAGAGACCAAAACCGTCATTAAAGAAAATCTCCACCGTTCGCCACTGTACGGGGGAAAAATCAGCGGCGTGGGGCCGCGATATTGCCCCAGTTTTGAGGATAAAGTGGTGCGCTTTGCGGAAAAAGAACGGCATCAAGTGTTCATTGAACCGTGCGGCGAATTCACCGAGGAAATGTATTTGCAAGGGCTGTCCTCGTCCCTTCCCGTGGACGTGCAGATGAAGTTTCTGCGCACCATTCCGGGGTTTGAACACATCAAAGTGATGCGCCCCGCCTATGCCATTGAATACGACTGTTGCGACCCGCGTGAACTGTCGGCCACCTTGGAATGTAAAGCGGTGGCAGGCCTGTACGGGGCGGGGCAGTTCAACGGCAGTTCGGGGTACGAAGAAGCCGCCGCACAAGGCTTGGTGGCAGGCATCAACGCGGCCCGAAAACTGCAAGGAAAAGAACCCGTGATCATCGACCGTTCGATGGGATACGTCGGCACGTTGATCGACGATCTGGTCACCAAAGGATGTATGGACCCTTACCGTATGATGACCTCGCGTTCGGAATACCGCTTGCTGTTGCGGCAAGACAATGCCGACGAACGCTTGACCCCCACGGGGCGCGAAGTCGGGCTGGTGGACGATGTTCGTTGGGCGCATTTTTGCAACCGCAAAGCGCAAAAAGAAGCGGAGCGCGCGCGCTTAGAAAACACCGTCCTGCCGCCGTGTGAGGCGTTAAATGCGTTGCTGACCGATCGCGGCACCACGCCGGTCGTATCGGGGGTGCGCTTGGCGGAACTTCTTCGCCGTCCGCAACTGGACTACGCGTGTTTGGCGGCGGTGGACCCCGACCGCCCCGCGATCGACCCCTTGGCGGCGGAACAGTTGGAAGTGGAACTCAAATACGAGGGATACATTCGCCGCCAACAAGCCGCGGTGGACGAAATGCGCCGTCTGGAAGAGGTGCTTTTGCCACCCGATACGGACTATAACGCCATTGTGGGTTTGCGCAAGGAAGCACAGGAAAAACTGTC
The DNA here is from genome assembly GCA_045603285.1 of Acutalibacteraceae bacterium. GTDB lineage: Bacteria > Bacillota > Clostridia > Oscillospirales > Acutalibacteraceae > RGIG3009. Next base: position 2,938 of record JAZULW010000064.1, read on the forward strand.
AAAACTGCGGCCGCGCAGCATCGGTCAGGCATCGCGTATCAGCGGTGTCAGCCCCGCGGATATCTCGGTTTTGATCGTGTGGAGAAACAGCCATGATTGATAACGATTTGTTGCGTGCCCAAACCGCGGGGTTCGGTGTGTCGCTTACCGACGATATGTGTCGAAAGTTTGACCGATATGCCGAACTATTGGTGGAATGGAACGAAAAAATGAACTTAACCGCCATCACCGACCCCGTCGGCATTGCGGTGAAACACTTTGCGGACAGTGTGTCGGCGATGCCACTGTTGCCCGAAAAACAGGGCATTCGTGTTATTGACGTCGGCACAGGCGCGGGGTTTCCCGGCATTCCGTTGGCCATTGTGCGCCCCGATATCCGCGTAACGTTGCTGGACAGTTTGAACAAACGGCTCACGTTTTTGGACGAGGTGTGCCGTCAACTCGGTATCGAGGCAGAAACCGTCCACGCGCGTGCCGAGGACGGCGCGCGCGACCAAACCTTGCGCGAGCGGTTTGACGTGGCCACCGCGCGTGCGGTCGCCGCGTTGCCCGTGTTGGCGGAATATTGCTTGCCGTACGTGAAAGTCGGGGGGCGGTTCATCGCCATGAAAGGGCCCGAAAGCGAGGCGGAGTGTGCGGCGGCCGCTCGCGCCATCGCCTTGTTGGGCGGCGGCTCGCCTGTTTGCCACGCGTTGCAACTCACGGTGGGCGCCGAAACGCCGGACCGCCGTTTGTTCGTCATCGAAAAAGCAAAACACACCCCCACGGCCTATCCGCGCCCCACCGCCAAAATTAAAAAAGGCGCGCTGTAAAACGCATAAAAACCACGCGATAGTCGCGTGGTTCAGAAGAGCTTTAGCGATGAAAGGAAATCGTAGAAATCAAAGGTAAAGGCAGGAAGCATTTTATGCCTTGCCTCCCTCTGACGAGGGAGGT
>JAZULW010000065.1:0-4717 GCA_045603285.1 Acutalibacteraceae bacterium
AGGTACCGTGTAAGAAACGGCACCGTTTTTAATATCCAACAACTCGGTAACGTCGTACGCACCGTTGGCGTCCTCAACCTCAATGCGGTATCGATGCCTGTCCGCCCCGTTGTCGAGCGTAAAAGAAATACGCGCAAACCCATCGTCACCGTAAAACCCCGCCTTTTGCGGTGCCGTCGGGGAGACCGCAGGCGGTGTCCTCGATACGGAAAACAGAATGTCATAAATCGGCTCTGCCATTTTCATTCCTCCTTTTTAATAATAACGTTTCTTGTAGGGGTTTTGCTTCCAATTGCCAAGCAATTCAAAAACGACCTCTTTTTGTTTGCGGGTGAGCACTGAAGCGTCAAGCACCTTAATTGCCTCTTCCTTCTTGATGCTGTTGTTCCCGTCGGTACTGGCCGTGTAGTAGATGGTATAATACTGCGCCGCAGAAATCCCCGCCTCTTTGGCAATCATAACATCAGACATTTCGCCGCTACGGGCATATTCGTTGGCTTCTTCCTTCGCCTTGACCAACGCCTTTGAAGCAAGGGTCGTGTCGGATATTCCTTCGAGAATTTCACCGTACAACCCATCGACCGTCGCGTTGTATGTACCTACATATTCCATAAATTCTTCACTCGTCATTACCACTTCAACTTTGTGAGAATTTCCATCCTTATCTTTTTCGGTCTTAGTGTAGGTATCTTTGAATTGAATGTAGGGGTAGATCGCCTTATCGTTCGTGTTAGCAAAGATCTCATTTAAACGTTCATTTTGAGCCCCGCCGTCGCCCAAAAACTCCTCGGCATATGCCAGGGCCGCCATCCGATATTCGCGTTCAAATGCAGGTTCCTCACGCGCTTTTCGATAAAAATACGAAAGAACGCTGCTCACACTTTGATACTGCCGATAGGTGGCCTGATATTGCGCATTGTCAGGATAAGAATTAGCAAACATCTCCGCTTCATCCAATTTGTCGTAGAACTCCCCGGTCGCCTCGTTGGAATAAGCAAGATCCGTTGTAAACTGATTTCCGTACCCACCGCTCCAGTCAACATCCGTTGCCGTATATGCCTTGATCATTTTCCCAACAAAACCCGTATTGCTGGTTATCAAATGATCCAACTTCATCGGCGACATCCCTGTGAGCTTGCCGAGCCATTTCGATACGGCCGACGTTTTATTGTCGTATTGCAGTTCGGCAACAAGGTCCTCATACTGTGTCGGCACGATGGGACTGCCTGCGTAATTCTCGTTCAAGAACACCTCACCCACCGAACCCAAGAAAAGAAGATCAGTCACGGTCGGTTTAATAAAACCAACCAACTTATCTTTTCCGGTCTCCTCGAACAAAGCGGTAATATCGGGGAATCCAAGCGGTGCATACGCTTGAAACACGTATTCTGCAAAATCGTTAAATGCATCGCCGCCCTCGTTACCGTAAAGAATAACTTCTCCCAACCGTTCAAGAGCACTTTCAAGCATGTCCAACTCTCTTGCCTTCGGAATACGGATAAATTTCCCATTTCCAATGTAGATACAGTAATAGTTATTCTTCACGTAATCCGATAATTTTTCGTACTCGTCTTTTCCGCCAAGTACCGCGTTTGCCGAAATAACAAACAAGGCCGATATGACCGCCGACGTCACGTTGCGCCGAATAAACGACGTTCTCGTTTTCGGATCAGAAAGCATTGTCGCTTGTTTGTAAAGGCCCTGCATCTGCACGTTGAAGAACGGATACAACAAATCGATCTTCTTGGATATTGTTCCGTTTCTGTCAAAGTTCAGCGTCACCTCACTTGCCGCATACACAGCATCTGTTTTTGTTTTCCCTTGTTTAATAGCGCGGTTATACTCCGCCATACGCGGTGTGGCTTCGACCACTTCGGAAATCGATTGTATTCCTTCAATGATGCTTGAAAATGCATTGCGCAGCGCCCGCCTGCCTTGACTGCTTTGCCCGAGTTGTTGCATAACGCGTGCGAGAGTTTTTGGTTGTGAAATACGGGAGTTGTACCCAAGACCGGCCGATCGTGCCTCTTGATAACGTTCGGAATTGGTAACAATGTCTTTGAATGCCTTGGCATAATCGCGGGTATATTTGAAAATGTTTCCTTCCGAACCGAACAAATACCCCGTCTTGAAATCACGGAACGAGTTGGAGCATATGGACCAAATTAAGTTTGAACCCGTCGTAAGCGACTTAAATGCGCCGCCTGTCATCTTTAAAAAAGACACCAACAAATCCCCTTGCTTGGGCGTCGAGCTCAACAAACTATTAAGCAGTTGCTCGTCGTGAACTTCATAAAGAACGCGCTCGCCGTTGATCATAGCCCACACAACGTTTTCGCTGTTTTTCTGCCCAGACCATTCCACGATATCGATGTTTTCGAGCGGATCCCCTAACTCGCTCTTTTCATCTGTATCCGCAGATCTTTTGAGAAACTTGTTGCCTGATTTTTTCCCACGCTTGACTTTTAACACCCGTTGAAGTATAGTAGTTATGAAGAGGTTTTCGCTCTCTTCGTTCGACCCTGTTGTGTTCAGGTCATCCGACGAAGAAGCGGAGGCCTCTTCTTCTATTATCACATCGTGAAGATATAAACGTTGATATTGATTATCGCGCTGTACCATAGCCCCTAAAAGATATGGTTTTCCTCCTATTTTAATAGGAGCACTTAAAACAATTCTCTGGACTCTCCCTTCACTTTTATCCCCAACAAAAACGACTTTTCCGTTTTTCACTACCGAAGGAATCGCCTCAATCGCAGCTATCTTTTCCGCTGTGCTTCCGTGCCTCCTTTCAGAGCGTATGCTGGATGTTTTCACGTCAATGGTACCCAATTCGTCCGAATGCAGTTCGCCGCCCCATTTGTCAAAAAACTCTTGATAAATATTGACAATAGACTTTCCGCTGTCAGTAAGCGCACTTGAAGGAACATCGTACACCGACTGCATTTCGGCAACCGAATGAATATTTGCTGTTATTGTTTCTGCGCTTCGGTCAAATTCGTAAATCTTCGTTTCGCGCTTTTTAATCTTTTCAGTGTCGGACAAGACCTTTTCCTCATCCAACGCCTCGTTGATCGCGCCGGCTCTTGTGGCGGATATCTTTTCCATAACGGTGGAATCAATGCCGCCGTTTTCCACTTCAAGCGCCAAGATCTGCATAATGCGATTTCGTTTTCCCGCCTCGACGGTTAACGCTGCGCGCATTACTATGTTCTCAATGGGGTCAAACAACTCCTCGCTGCTACCGCGGATTTTTTTAATCCCTGTTCCTTGGTTGGCAACACCACCCTTCGAGCGCCTTTCGATTTCTTGGCGAACGTTACGATTAAACGGAACGTAATGCGGGTGTTTTTTCCACATTGCGTCATAATCGGCTTGTGTCATCAGTCCTGTGTCGACATACCAAGTTTGATAGAATTGTCGTTGCCACGCATATAATTGATTTGCCGTTTCTTTGAAAGCAGGATATTCCGCTTCCATACGGTCGATTTCTTGTTGTACCTTTGCCTTATCGGTCAAATTCACGTCGCCGTTTTTAAACATCGGGATATCGTTGTCGAGCAGATCAAGACCGCGTTTTAAAATAAGATAGGTACCAAATGCATCATAGTCGTTGTCATGTTGTCCGGACAGTTTTTCGCCGACTTTCTTCAACTTTCCGCCTTTGCTTTCGATAACGGGTGCCAACACATCTGCAAGACCAATGTTTTCATACCCCGCGACGGCATTGCCGTCAATGTCCACCATACCCTCACGTAACACAAATTCAGCAACAACCGGTGCTTTTCTGGCACTATATATACCTTTGTACGCGGCTTCTGATACCTGTTTCACCGCTCCTACATCATCCGCGAACCAGTCGCGCACTTTTTCAAGCGCCGCGCTAAATCGCCTGTTACTCTCCTTTTTTCGCCGCGCTTCAGCCCGCGTGGTCGTGTTGGCGGCCACTTGTTCGGCAACAGAGGAGTTCATATAGGCATTCACCTTGTCCGACAGAGCGTTTATTTTCCCGAGATCGCTCCCGAGCGACCGAACAAACGCGTCGAAAAATTGCGGATATTGTTCCCGCGCTGCTTTACGATCACGTAAATATTCGCGGACGAATTCGGCAACCGCCTCGCCCTTTTGTTGGTTTTCACCGTATAAAGCGGCAAACTGCGGATTTCGTTTTTGCATCACCTCTACCGCTTCATCAATGGAAGCGAGTGCCGTAAGGCAATGGTTTTTATCAAGCAAATGCCCCAACTCGTGACAAATAGTGGGAAGTGCGTTACCGAGTTGCGTACGAATGGCATTGACCTTTGCTTTGAAAATGCCTGCCGCATTCTTCTGCCGGATGTTTCCTTTGTTAATGGGCACGTCGAATATCTTTTCAATGTAGGCAACGATGTCCGATACAGCCAAAACTTTGCCGTCCGAACCCTCGTTCAAATGCTCTGCCGTCCAATTTTCCGCCGACTCGGTGTAATCGTAAGAACGAGATTCTTGCACATCGGGACTTGAATTTTGATCAACAGCAATGCTACCCGTTCCATCAACAACGGATGGCAGGCTACTGTCATAGATTGAATTTTTTACAGTTTGGTTATCTCGTGCAAAATTCGACGGGTCGCTTCCTCTTCCGGAATTCCCGAGCGTACGATTTCCGTTACTAATGTTGCCGCTACGTCATTCTTGGCCTGCGTGCCGCAGTTGCCGATAGCTTGCAAAATCACCG
>JAZULW010000066.1:0-4289 GCA_045603285.1 Acutalibacteraceae bacterium
AACCGTTTCCATTATCCGTTTTCCTCCATACTTTCGCTCAAAAGCTGTGTCATCGCCGCCATTTGACGGTCCAATGACTTGTTATATAACACGGTATACAGGCTTGCATCCAACTCGATTTCGGTCTGTTCACCGGTCTGCATATCCTTCAAATTGGCTTTGCCGCTTTCCAGTTCGTTATCACCCACCACAACGGTATACAGTGCGTGAATCTTATCGGCATATTTCATTTGTGCTTTCAAGCCACGGCCAACGGTATCGCATTCGGCAGACACACCACCTTCGCGCAACATCCGCGCAAGAGCAAAACAACGGCGCGCCGCGTTATCGCCCATGGAGGCAAAATACACGTTGCAAGACGGTGGTTCGGGAAATTTTGTCTCTTGTGCTTTGAGCACCATAAGCAACCGTTCAAGCCCCATGGCAAAGCCAAGCGCGGGCAACGAGGGCCCCCCCATTTCTTGCGCCAATCCGTCATAACGGCCGCCGCCGCACAAAACCGCTTGGGCACCGAGCGAGTCGGATACCAATTCAAACACTGTGCGCGTGTAATAATCCAGTCCACGAACGATGTGCGGATCCAAGGCAAAGGGAATGTCCGCTTCGGTCAAATATCCTTGTACGGCTTGGTAATGTGCAGCACAATCGCCGCATAAATAGTCGGTAATGATCGGCGCTTTGGCGGCGATTTCGGAACAAACAGGCGATTTGCAGTCCAAAATACGCATGGGATTACGCTCCAAGCGACCGCGGCAAGTTTCACACAACGTTTCCTCATGGGAGGAAAAATATGCTTTGAGTGCTTTGTGGTATTCCGCACGGCACGTGGGGCAACCAATGGAATTGATGTGCAAGGAAACCCCTTGCACGTTAAGGGCTTTTAAAACGGCCATCGCCAACGCAATTATTTCGGCATCCGCCATGGGGGATGCCGCGCCGTAACATTCCACACCGAATTGGTGGAATTCGCGCAAGCGGCCCGCCTGCGGTTTTTCATATCGATAGCACGAAGTATTGTACGCCACTTTAACGGGCATCACTTCGTTGTGAAGGCCGTGCTCCAGCAACATACGCATGGCCCCCGCCGTCCCTTCGGGACGCAACGTAATGGAACGACCGCCTTTGTCGTCAAAGGTATACATTTCCTTTTGCACAACGTCGGTTGTTTCGCCAACCGAACGTTGAAACAATTCCGTATGCTCAAACACGGGCGTACGTATCTCGCGGTATCCGTATTCGCGCGCAACTTGCAACGCCGTTTGCTCGATATATTGCCATTGATGGCTTTCGGCAGGCAGTACGTCTTGCGTGCCGCGAATTGCTTTGGTGATTAGTGCCATGATTTCGCTTCCTTTTTTATTTGTTAGAGGGATTGACGATGTTACGCCAATCGAGGTCACCGCGTTCCAAACCGTGTATCAACACTTCGGCAGTGGCAATATTGGTGGCAACGGGAATGTTGCGCGTATCGCACAAGCGGAACATGTCGTTTTCGTTCGGCTCGTGTTCTTTTACAGTCAGCGGGTCACGGAAAAAGAGCAATAGATCGATCTCATCACACGCAATGCGCGCGGAAATCTGTTGATCACCACCCTGCATGCCACTCAAATAACGTGTAATATTTAAACCTGTGGCTTCCGAAATCATTTTCCCTGTCGTACCGGTTGCACACAAATGGTGACGGCTCAAAATTCCGCAATACGCGATGCAAAACTGTACCATCAATTCTTTCTTGGAGTCGTGCGCGATCAATGCAATGTTCACTCTTACCATCCCCTTTTTCAGTTACTATGTTATTTATGACTGCATCTTTTTTAGCGGTGCCAACGGAACCGTTTCACCCAAATAACGGGCGGCAATGTTGGCAAAACAAACGGCGGCATAGCTCTCGCTCGGCAAAGGCTTGCCGTAAGCGTTGGCGATCGATACCATTTCGTCCTCCGGCAAAACGCCGACAAGCTGCAAACCTGCCGTATCGATCACTTCGTCAATATCGGGCATTTTGCCTTTGATGATGGGATGCGGCCGCAAACGGTTCACGATCAAACGGGCCGGAATGCCCTTTTGCTCCAACAAACGCGCCACGATCTGCGCATCACGTGCGCAAACCATATCGGGTGTGGTCACCACAAGGGCACTGTCCGCGGCGGCAACGGCGGTTAAAAAGCCGCGACCGATGCCGGCGGGACAATCAATGATAATCTCGTCATAATACTCCGCAAAGTTACGACACAAATCCGCCATATCGTCGGGTGTAGGCATTTGCTCCAAATTAACCGGCGCCGGAATCACGAACACATTGGGGCAAATGGGCGACGGATACACCGCGTGAATGGGTTGACAATTGCCGCTGAGCACGTCCGAAAGATCGTACACCGCACTGCCACCGATGCCGAGCATCACGTCCAAACTACGCAAACCCGCATCGCCGTCAATCAGCAAAACGCGTTTACCGCGATGCGCCAATGCACAGGCAATCCCTGCCGAAATGGTGGATTTACCGGCACCGCCTTTTCCCGATGTGATCACGGTTACCATTGCTTGTCCGCCTCCCTTTTGAAAATTCGTACATACGGGTTATAGTATAGCACACTTTTCCGTTTCTGTAAACTGATTTTTACCGCAAAAAATACAAAATAAAAAGGAAATCCCTTGCAATTTTGAAAAAAGAATGGTAGAATTATCGGGTAAAAAGCCTTGACGGAGAAAAGTACGCTTTATTTGAGCACAACAGAGAGGGTCGCCACCGGCTGAAAGCGACCTGTGATTTCGTATGGCGGAAGTTCGCTCCCGAGCCGCAATTCTGATTCCTCTTTTCAAAAGAGGCGGTAGGTTTTGCCGTTTAACCGCGTTATCGGTTGCAAAGTGCCCGTCGCTGTACGGGAATGTGGGTGGTACCACGGAGAGAGTATCTTCGTCCCTTGTGGGACGGGGATTTTTTTATTGTCTGTAAGGAGGAATACTATGAAAGCACAAGTAGAAGCGTTGCGTGCCGCCGCGCTCGGCGAATTGACAACGCTTGAAACCTTGAAAGAATTGGAAGAATTCCGCGTTCGCTATCTCGGCAAAAAAGGCGAGGTAACCGCCCTGCTGCGCGGTATGGGCGCCGTCCCCGCCGAGGAACGCCCGGCTATGGGTCAACTCATCAACCAACTGCGCAGCGAATTGGAAAGCGCCCTTGAAAACAAAGAAACCGCCCTTTCCTCTCTTCAAAAAGCGGCACAATTAAAAGCCGAAACGTTGGATATCACCATGCCCGGCAAAGCCGAAACCACGGGCGGTCTGCACCCCCTCAATATCGTGTTGGCCGACCTGATCGACATTTTCCAATCGATGGGCTTTGACGTGGTGGACGGCCCCGAGGTGGAAACCGATCACTATTGCTTTGAAGCGCTCAACGTCCCCAAAGACCATCCTGCACGTGATATGCAAGACACGTTCTATTTGGGTGAAAACCTCTTACTCCGTACCCAAACGTCAGCGGCACAGATCCGTACGATGGAGCAACGCAAACCGCCCATTCGCATCATCTGTCCCGGCCGCGTGTTCCGTGCCGACGAAGTGGATGCCACCCACTCCCCCGTGTTCCATCAGGTGGAAGGCTTAGTGGTGGATAAAAACATTACGATGTGTGACTTGAAAGGCGTGCTCGAACAATTTGCACACGAAATCTACGGACCTGATACGAAAGTGCGTTTCCGCCCCTCTTTCTTCCCGTTCACCGAACCGAGTGTGGAGGTAGACGTTTCCTGTTCAGCATGTGGCGGCACAGGCTGCCGCGTATGCAAAGGCAATGGTTGGATTGAAATTTTGGGCGCCGGTATGGTGCACCCCAATGTGTTGGCGGGTTGCGGCATTGACCCTGAGGTATATTCAGGGTTTGCGTTCGGTATTGGTCTTGACCGTCTTACCACCACGCGCTACAAGATCAGCGACATCCGTTTGCTGTTTGAAAATGACCAACGCTTCTTAGAGCAATTCAACGGTTAACGGAAAGGAGAAACGACCATGAAAGTATCGTTAAATTGGCTGAAACGCTATGTGGATATCCCCGTTTCGGTAGAAGAATTATGTGACAAAATGACCCTCAGCGGTTTTGAAGTTGAAGGTGTGGAAGATCTTTCCGCCACGATGAGCAACGTTGTCACCGCGCGTATTCTCAAATTGGAAAAACACCCCGATGCCGATAAATTGCAAATTTGCCAAATGGATGTGGGTGGCGAAGAACCCGTACAGATCATTACGGGCGCACAAAACGTGTTTGAAGGCGCGTTGGTACCCGCGGCATT
>JAZULW010000067.1:0-21047 GCA_045603285.1 Acutalibacteraceae bacterium
CGTTTCTTTCGATCTCTCCACATCCGATACGGGGGAAAGCACCGCTTCCACCGAGAATGACACAGCCGTGTCTGCAAGCACTGCCAAAACCACCACGCTCCGCAAAACGACCACCACTCGTACGACCAAAACCACGGTCAAAACGACAGAAACAACGGAATCTTTCCCCGCGTATTATATTACGACGACGTCAACCACGTCGACCGCCCTTCCGACAACAACTACCACCACCGTTTGGGACACGACGTCTTCTCGGCACGTTCATCGCTTTTCTTTGGCGACTTGCACCACGCCGCCCACCTGTTCCTGTGGAGAAACGAAAGGCAAGCCGTTGGGGCACTCTTGGCAAGATGCCACCTGTTCTTCTCCCGAAACATGTTTGTATTGCGGTGAGAAGAGGGGCGAGCCGCTGGAACATATATATGAAGAAGAGATCGAACGTGAAGCCACTTGTTTAGACTATGGTATGCGCGTTGTGGTATGCCAACGTTGCCGTGATGAAAAAGAGCGCAAGGCCATACCGGTCAAGGAACACGATCTCGTCCGAAAACCGTATCCCAACTGCGATTATTACCACATTTACAAAGACACTTGCACGTATTGCTTGCGTTCTTGGTATACCCCCGATGATGCGGAGGAACATACCTATGAACAGGAATTCGGTGAGGGAACCGCTGATTCGCACGTTGTCATTCTTCATTGTACGATATGCGATCATACCGTTGAAAGCGCCCTTCCTCATACATGGAGTAGTTGGTATTCGGAAGAAGATCCTGCCGTTTCCATTCGCGTTTGTGACGTTTGCCAATATGAACAACGCAAAAACACCGCCGATATTAACTACGAAAAGGAACTCGTTTTGAATGAAGTCTTTGAACTGGTGAATCGGCAACGTGCCATTAACAATCTGCAACCGCTGATCTATTTATCGGATGCGCAAGAGGCCGCCGACATTCGCGCAAACGAATTGGTTCTTGCGTATGATTCCGACCACAAGAGACCTGACGGAAGAGAGTGCTTTACGGTGTTCTCCGAAATCACACCGCCCATAACATATAGGCGGGCCGGAGAAAACATTGCGATGGGTCAAGAAACGCCGGGTGAGGTGATGAACGATTGGATGAATTCTTCCGGTCACCGTGCCAACATTTTGGGCGATTTTACCCACATCATTGTCGGTTACCAAGACGGCCGTTGGGTGCAACTCTTCTTAAAATTGTACTAACAAGTAAAAAAGCGCTGTGTGTTCACCGAACGCACAGCGCTTTTCCTTTATGTGATTTAGCGTTGAACACGGCCGGAACCGTCGCCACCCGCCAGTTTTTCCACTTCGGACACACCGACACGGTTGTAGTCGCCCTCGATGGAGTGCTTGAGTGCAGAAGCCGCCACCGCAAACTCAATGGCATCCTGTGTGGATTTGCCGTTGAGAAGCGCGTAAATGAGGCCGCCGCCGAACGAGTCACCACCGCCTACGCGGTCCACAATGTGCAAGTGATACGATTTGGAGAAGCAATAGTTTTCGCCGTCGTAAAGCATACCCGCCCAGTCGTTATCGCTGGCCGAAAGCGAGGTGCGCAACGTGATGGCCACTTTTTCAAACCCAAAACGATCCGCCAACTGTTTGGCGACCGATTTGTATCCTTCGTGGTTGAGTTTACCACCGTAAATATCCGTGCCTTCTGCTTCAATGCCGAACACGTCTTTGGCATCTTCTTCGTTGGAGATGCACACGTCCACGTATTGGCACAAATCCGTCATCGCGGCGCGGGCCTCGTCACGCGTCCACAATTTCCCTCGGTAGTTCAAGTCGCAGGAAATTTTCACGCCTTTGGCTTTCGCCACCTTGCAAGCCTCACGGCAAATCTCCACCAAGTTATTGCCCAGTGCAGGGGTGATCCCCGTAAAATGGAACCAGTCGGCGCCTTCCAAGATGCTATCCCAATCAAAATCGGACGGTTTTGCTTCTTGAATGGCCGAATGCGCGCGGTCATAAATGCATACAGATCCGCGTTGCGAGGCGCCTTTTTCGAGGAAATAGATGCCCACGCGGTCGCCGCCGCGCACAATTTTAGACGTATCCACCCCAAAATAACGCAAGGAATCTACCGCCGCTTGGCCGATGGCGTGTTTGGGCAATTTGGTAACGTAGGTGCTGTCCAAACCGTAGTTGGCAAGCGACACCGCCACATTGGCTTCGCCACCGCCGAAGGTAGCTTGCATTTGATCGTTTTGGAAGAACCGATAGTAACCGTTGGGCGCAAGGCGAAGCATCAATTCGCCAAAAGTAACCACTTTCATCTTTTAACCCTCCCTCTTTTCCAAGGCTTCTTTCACAAAGAAACTGCCGCCGATGGCCGCCACTTTGTCAAAGGCCATAAATTCGTCAATGTTGCTTCTGTCCACGCCACCGGTGGGAATGAACTTGATTTGCGGGAACGGAGCTGCCAAGGCTTTGAGCGCCTTAAGGCCGCCGTAAATATTGGCGGGGAAAAATTTGACGGTGGTGATGCCCAGTTCAAGCGCTTGCATAATCTCAGTCGGAGTTACACAACCGGGATAATACGGGATACCGCGTTCGTTGCAGATGTGTGCAACAGCCACCGACAAACCGGGCGACACAATGAATTGTGCACCCGCCGCAAGCGCGGCTTCGCATTGCTCCGCGTTGATGACCGTGCCTGCACCGATACTCATATCGGGATACTGTTTCACGGCATAGGCAATGGCGTCTGCCGCACAAGCGGTACGAAAGGTAATCTCCGCGCAGTGGATGCCGTTGTTTTTAAGTGCGGTGAGAATTTTATCCGTTTCGGATACTTCTTTGATGACCACAACAGGAATATACTTTTCCATTTTTCACACCCCCGAATAGGCGGAAAACCCGCCGTCTATTGGCAATACCACACCGGTGATAAACCCGGCGGCTTGGTTGTTCACAAGGAAGAGCAGGCCGCCTTCCAACTCGCTATCTTTACCGAAACGCCCCATCGGTGTGGCGGCTAAGATCTTGCCCGTACGCGCCGTAGGCGTGCCATCTTCGTTGAAAAGGAGTTTTGCGTTTTGCTTGGTAGCAAAGAAACCGGGCGCGATGGCATTTACGCGAATACCCACGCGCGAAAAGTGCACCGCCAACCATTGCGTGAAATTGGAAATCGCGGCTTTGGCACCCGAATACGCGGGAATTTTGGTAAGCGGTGTGTAGGCATTCATAGACGAAATATTCAGAATGTTACACCCCTCACGCCCCACCATTTGTCGGGCAAACGCTTGTGTAGGAATTAAGGTGCCGAGGAAATTGAGGTTAAACACAAACCCCACACCGCCGGCATCCAAATCAAAGAAACTTTTGGTATCGGCATCGATATCGCCCGGCTCAAAATATTCTTTGTCGGTGGTGGCACGCGGATTGTTTCCGCCGGCACCGTTCACGAGGATATCGCACGGACCGAAATCTTCCATCACGGCATCGGCCACGGCATAGCACGTTTCCTTTTCCAAAACATTGCACGCATACGCTTTGGCAATACCGCCTTCCTCGGCAATCTCACGCGCATACGCCTCCGCCGCTTCAAAATTGAGGTCGAGCAACGCCACTTTGGCACCGGCACGCGCGAGCACTTTGGCAAAGTGGCTGCACAACACACCGCCCGCACCCGTTACGACTGCCACTTTTCCGGTAAGGTCCGTGTTCAGTACATTTGGTTTCATAGTCCCCTCCTTATCGTTTTTCACAGGCTTCAAACAAGCCGTTGATATACGCCGCACCGAGCGCGCGATCAAACAAACCATAGCCGGGTTTTCCCGTTTCGCCCCAGATCATCCGTCCGTGGTCGGGACGAACATACCCGTCAAAACCGCAGTCAACCAGCGCTTTCACCACTTCGTACATATCGAGCGAACCGCACGAAGACAGGTGTGCGCGTTCTTCAAACGAACCATCTTCCATGATCTTTACGTTGCGGATGTGCATAAACGCGATGCGTTTCATTGCCGCGTATTTGCGCACCATCGCCACCACGTCGTTGGAAGCGGCACAACCCAAACTACCCGTGCACAGGCACAAACAGTTGGCCGGGCTATCTACCAATTGTAAGAAACGATCCAGATTTTGTTCGTTGGTGATGATACGCGGAAGTCCGAAAATGGGATACGGCGGATCGTCGGGATGGATGGCCATTTTCACACCGCATTCTTCCGCTACGGGAATTACTTTTTTAAGGAAACGCTCCAAATTGGCCCAAAGACCTTCTTCACCGAGCTGACCGTACGCACCGATCAGTTCTCGCACTTGTTCTTGCGTGTAGCTGGAATCCCAACCGGGAAGATGAATGTCGTCTTTAAGCGGGTCAAGACCTTTCATCTGCTCCCAATACATCACCAAACTGGTGGAGCCGTCGGACGCTTTTTTGTCAAGTTGGGTGCGCGTCCAGTCAAACACGGGCATAAAATTATACGTCACACACTTGATGCCGTAGGCGGCGCAACGACGGATGTTCTCGCAATACACGTCAAGCAAATGTTCCACGTCACCGCGGCCGAGTTTGATATCTTCGTGCACGGGAATGGATTCCACCACGTCAAACACAAGACCATGTTGTTCGCATTGCACTTTCATCGCGGCAAGGCTTTCCGTCGGCCACACTTCACCTGGTTTCACGTCATACACAGCGGATACGATGGAACGCATACCGGGAATCTGCGAAATGTTTTCAAGCGTAACGGGGTCGCTTTCGCCGTACCAACGGAACGACAGTTTCATTTTCATACTTTTTCCCTCCAAGCAAAATAGCGTTTGGCGTTGTTGTAGCAAATATCACGCACCAGCGTTTCCAACGTTTTTTTATCAGCAGGATACTCACCGTTTTCCACCCAAGAACCAATCAACTCACACAAAATGCGGCGGAAATATTCGTGACGGGTATAACTCAAAAAACTGCGCGAATCGGTAAGCATACCCACAAAATTGCCAAGCAACCCTAAGTTGGCCAGGCTTGTTATTTGGTCAATCATCCCTTGCTTATTGTCATTAAACCACCAAGCACTGCCGTGCTGGATCTTGCCGGCTATTTCCGCACCTTGGAATGCCCCAATGAGGGTGTCGATAGCGGCATTATCGTTAGGGTCTAAACTGTACACAATGGTACGCGGCAACTCCTTTGTTTGGTCAAGCGCATTCAGCAGTTGTGCCAATGCAACTTGGCCGTTGTGCGGACCGATACAGTCGTAACCCGTGTCGGGACCAAGCGACTGGAACATACGGGTGTTGGGGTTGCGAAGCGCGTTGTAGTGCAGTTGCATCACCCAACCAAGGCGCGCATACGCTCTGGCACAGAAGAGTAATAAATCGGTTTTAAAGATATCGGCTTCCGTCGCGGTAACGGCTTGTCCGTCCATTGCTTTTTCCATAATGGCTTGTACGGTATCTTCGTCTGCGGGCACGTACACCATACGGTCAAGGCCGTGGTCGCTAATGCGGCATCCATGCGCATCAAAATGAGCCATCCGCATCGCCAAGGCGGCTTTCAACCCCGTAACGGTGTGAATGGGTTTGCCGATCACGTCTTCCAGTTGTTCCAGATAAGACAACCATCCGTCTTTCTCAATATTGAGCGCTTTATCAGGACGGAAAGAGGGTGCCACCACCGTTTTAAACGAGGGGTCAGCCGCCAATTTGCGATGCCATTCGAGCGAATCAACAGGGTCGTCCGTTGTGCCGATAAAGGTAACGTTACTCATTTCAATCAAACGGCGCACACCCGTTTTCCCGCGTTGCAACACCGACTGCGTGAGTTGCCACACCTCTTCGGCGGTATCGCCGTTTAAAATTCCGTCATAGCCAAAATAGGTTTTGAGTTCCAAATGACACCAGTGATACATCGGGTTGCCGATGGCACGGGGCAACGCTTCGGCAAATTTTTGGAACTTCTCACGGTCGCTTGCGCCGCCCGTGATATAATATTCATCCACACCGTTGGAACGCATCACGCGCCACTTATAGTGGTCACCGTATAACCACACTTGCGTGATATTTTCAAAATGTTTGTCCTCAAAAATCTCGCGAGGACTGACGTGGCAATGATAATCCGCAATGGGCATTTCTTTGGCAAACTCGTGATACAGGGTTTTCGCTGTAGGAGTGGATAGCAAAAAATCGGCATCCATAAACGGTTTCATAGGAAATTTCTCCTTTCGCAATGAGAGTATAGCATATCTTTTTGCAATTTTAATTGCATATATTGTTTGACTTATTGCAAAAATTGCGGTAAACTTGCAATGAGGTGATTTCCATGCGCGAACGTGCTCAACGTTTTGACCCACGTCAACACATGCAACGGCCAACATTTGAGATTTTTCATTATCGTGAACCGCGCGGCGAAGGCGTTCAGATCCATCACCACGATTTTTACGAGGTATATTTCTTATTAGACGGCGACGTGGAATATTGGGTGGACGGCGGTATCTACCGCCTAAAACCGGGAGATTTGATGCTCATCAATCCGCAAGAGTTCCACCGCCCCATCGTGACGGGGGATACGGGGATTTATGAACGCATCGTACTGTGGATCAACAAAGACTATTTGGAAAGCCTGGCAGATCACGATTTTTTGTCCCTATGTTTTGATAAAGCCTCCCCCACCCACACGAATCTGTTGCACCCGTCAGCGGCACAACGTACCTCGTTGCACGACCGTTTAGGGCAACTGATACGTGAATCGTACAGCACCGAACCGGGGGCACAAGCTTGCGCAACGGGTGTTTTTTTGCAATTTATGACTGAAGTAAACCGTATGGCATTGCGTGCCGATGCCCGCCGCGGGGCACAACAGGAATCGTCACCGCTTGTGACACGGGTGATCACCTATATTCGCGAACATTGTCGGGAGGAACTCTCCCTCGACGGGTTAGCGCAACGGTTTTACGTGAGTAAGTATCACCTCTCCCACGAGTTCAGCCGCGAGGTTGGTATCGGCGTGTATCGCTACATTTTGCTTAACCGTCTTTCCATGGCACGGCAACTGTTGGCGGAGGGCATTGCCCCGGGTGATGTGTGTGTCCATTGTGGTTTTAAAGATTATACCGCCTTTTTCCGTGCGTTCAAGGCAGAATACGGTGTCAGTCCGCGTGAGAGCGCAACCGACTGATTGTTTACCGGTGTGAGTCCCGATAGTCCACGGGGGTCATACCGGTGTGTTTTTTGAACAAACGGGAAAAATAGTGCACATCCAAAATGCCGCAATGTTGTGCGACCGTATGAATTTGCAGCTTGGTGGTAGCCAGCAAGCGGCAGGCCGCTTTCATACGGCGTTCATTGACAAACGCGGTGAGGGTTTGACCCGTTTCACGGTGAAAAAGCGCGGAAAGATACCCGTCACTGATATTTTGGGCGGCGGCCAACGCGTGCAAACTCAAATCGGCCGTAAGGTCGGCGTCAATGCACGCCACTGTTTTTTGTATCGGTGCGGAATAATTTTTCATGGAATATTTGCGTACCAAACGGCAATAAGATTGGAACATTTCCTGCATTAGGCTTTGCCCAAACGAGACACTCGGCAACCGTTCGATTTTGTGAGCAAATTCTGACGACACTTTATCCAGATACAACGGATGCACGCCACCTTTTTCGGCGGCCTTCCGCAACAACGTGTTCATAATGATGCAGTAGTTTTGGAAGTTGCGCAACGGATCGGCCGTTCGCACTTCCATCGAGGTTTCAAAAACGCGTTCGAAAAACAACGCCGCCTTGTTGCTTTGCCCTTGTTCCACCGCACGCATCAACTCGTTTTCATAGTCATACCGCCGCTGCATCATATCCATATTCCACGCGGTATTGCCTTCTTTCTTTACGGAAATATCCCAATCCGTTTCATCCGTTTGGCCACAAATGTCCACCGTTTTAAGAGCATTCCCCCATAACTGTTCCGCAAAGGTTTCCAACATCACCGCCAGCGCACTGTCTTGCGTAAGTAACGGCAACGCGGCATAGTACGTTTCCAAATCGGCCGCGATGTGCGGCGACAGGCGATTCCGTTCCGCCAATTCCAAAATTTGCTCACGGGACAATTCCTTGTTAAGATACGGTCCCAACAAAAAAACGCAATTTTGCGGCATTTCCGGCAGCAAAAAATACACGTAATGGCATAGGTATGCATCGGTAAAATGATACAGCGCGCCGCGCTCTACCACAGAAAAGAAACAATCAAACGATTGACCGTAGCCTTCTTCCCCCGCCACCAGTTGGCGCAGCCCCATATCTGCACGACTGTCGGGTGCTTCGTGAACACCCAATATCAACGTTTGCAAATGGCATTTGCGAAACACGTCCCGTATTAGCCGCAACTCGTTTTCGTAAAACATACCCGACCTCTTTTTTGTAATATTTCCCAAATTTTAACAAGACTCTATGAATATTATATCTATTTTTCATCATAATTTCAACCTTTACCATTAAAATTGTGCAAAAGTTAATGAAAATTTTCCTAACGGCCGGCCTTGTAATTTTGGTATGATATCGTCAAGAGGGGGTTGCGCCTTTCTGTAATTTTAAAGTAAAAGAGGGAAAAATATGGCTAAACAGGTACAACTTGATGCCAACGGGCACCGTAAATTCGGTATCCGTGACAGCATCGCCTACGCGGCCGGTGACCTCGGCTGCAACATGAGTTTCGCGCTCAAAGGTACCATGGCGCTCTTCTGGACACAAGTCATGGGTATGAGTGCTTGGTATTCCTTACTACTCATCATCGTTCAAGTGTGGGATGCCATCAACGATCCGCTGATCGGTTCTATGATCGACGCAGATCACCGCAAATACAAACGCAACAAATTCTTGGCATATATTTGGGCCGGATCCATTGGCCTCATTGTGGGCGGCGCTTGCTGCTTCCTCCCTTTCCCCGGCGCTCCCGTTTGGGCAAAGTTCATCATCTTCATCGCCGGTTATGTGGTGTGGGATGCGTTTTATACCATTGCTAACGTTCCCTACGGCTCCCTGCTTTCCTTGATCTCCAACGATCCTGCTGACCGCGCCTCCCTCTCGGCTTGGCGTTCCATCGGTTCGATGGTCGGCAACATGCTGCCGATGGTCATTCTTCCTTTCTTGATCTACAACGAAGACAAATCCCTCAACGGCAACATGGTGTTCGTTGCCGCACTCGTGATGGGTCTTCTCGGGTTTATCTGCTTCCAATTTATGATCAAGAACACCGAGATCCGTGTAGACACGGAGAGCAAAGTCAACGAAAATCAGCCTAAATTCAATGTGCTTCAAGCGATGGGCAACTTTGTCAAAAACCGCCCCGCCGTGGGTGCCACCTTGGCCGCCATGGGGATGTTCATCGGTATGCAAGGCGCTGCCACCGCTGTTTCCGTTACCTTCCAAATTTACTTCCAGAACACGAAAATCTCCGGTATCGTGCAACTCTTTGCGATGATCCCGATCGTTGCCTTTACTCCTTTGGCCCGTAAGATGGTGGTCAAATACGGTAAAAAAGAACTGTCCGTCGTCGGCTCCATCTGCTCCATCATCGGCGGGTTGGGTTTGTTTATCATCACCCCTGACAACACCGGGTTGGACTTGCTCATCTATATCATCTGTCAACTCGTATACAGCCTTGGTCTCGGTATCTATTCCACCGTTTCGTGGGCTATGATGGGCGAGGCTATTGACTACAACGAATGGAAAACCGGTAAACGCGAAGAGGGCGTTGTGTATTCGCTGCACTCCTTCTTCCGTAAATTGGCACAGGGCATCGGCCCTGCAGTCGCGCTGCTCATTATGCAAGGTATGGGCTACGTCAACAATGCGATCGATCCCAAAACCGGCGCGGCATATATCGACGTTACCAAACTTTCTTGGGAATTTGCCGTGGAACTGCGCACCTTGGTTGCCATTCTCTTCTTGGCCGCAGCCATTATGCAGTTCATCGGTCTTGCCCTCATCTACAACTTAGACAAGAAGACTTTGGCGCAAATGAACAAGGATCTCGGCCGCGATGTAGAAGCCGATGACGTTCTCACCTACACCACCGCAGAAGACGCTGACAATTTGGCATAATCACAACAATGTCCGGTTGCTCTGCGCAGCCGGACATTGTTTTAAATTTGTTTATACTCTTTTTCCCCGATCATATATAATAGACGTATATCAACTAACCAACGGAGGTGTTCTTTATGAGAACGGTTATCAACTTAAACGCCAAATGGGCGTTTTCCAAACAAGCCACCGCTATCCCCACCGCCATTGACAACAAATGGGATTTTGTGAATCTCCCCCATTCGTGGAATGCCATTGACGGGCAAGACGGCGACAACGACTATTTCCGCGGCACTGCTTATTATGCGAAATCCTTTAACAAAGCCGACCTCCCCGAGGCCGAACGGTATTATTTGGAACTGCGCGGGACAAACTCCTCTGCCGACATATATCTCAACGGCACCGCTTTGGCGCATCACGATGGTGGCTATTCCACCTGGCGTGTGGATCTGACCAAGGCTTTGCAACCGGTAAACTTGCTTGTCATTGCTGTGGACAACGCCGCCAACGAAACGGTGTACCCGCAAATGGCCGACTTTACTTTCTACGGTGGTATCTACCGCGACGTAAACCTCATTTGTGTGCCTGCTTCCCACTTTGATCTGGAGTACTACGGTGCCCCCGGTATTGCGATTACTCCCACCGTAAACGGCAGTAACGCTACCGTGAAAGTGGAAACCTTTGTGACCGATGCGAAAATGGGCCAGACCATTCGCTATACGGTATACGATGCCGCAGAAAACGAAGTGGCGCAAATTGAATCTGCCGACACGCGTGTGGAATTCGAACTGAAAAACGTGCATCTGTGGCACGGCCGCAAAGATCCGTATTTGTACTGCTGCGAAGCGGAATTGATGGAAAACGGGAAAATTCTTGACAGCGTTTGCTCCCGTTTCGGTTGCCGCACCTTCAAAATTGATCCCGACAACGGCTTCATCTTGAACGGCGAAGAGTATCCGTTGCGTGGTGTATCCCGTCACCAAGACCGCTGGGGGCTTGGCAACGCCTTGCTTCCCGATCATCACAAGGAAGACATGGATCTTATTTGCGAAATGGGTGCGACCACCATTCGCTTGGCGCACTATCAACACGACCAATATTTCTACGACTTGTGTGACGAGCGCGGTTTGGTGATCTGGGCGGAAATCCCCTATATCTCCAAGCATATGCCCACCGGCCGCGAGAACACCATTTCGCAGATGAAAGAACTCATCGCTCAAAACTACAACCACCCGTCCATTGTGGTGTGGGGTCTTTCCAACGAGATTGGCATCGGCGGTTCGGATTCTGACTTGCTTGAGAATCACAACATTCTCAACGATATATGCCACGAAATGGATCCCACTCGCCTAACCACCATCGCAGCAGTCAGTATGTGCAAAATGGACGATCCGTATCTTCAGATTCCCGATGTGGTGTCCTACAACCACTATTTCGGTTGGTACGGCGGCGAAACGGATATGAACGGTCCGTGGTTTGATAAGTTCCACGCGATGCACCCCACCATCCCGATCGGTTGTTCGGAATACGGTTGCGAGGCTCTTAACTGGCACACCTCCAACCCGATGCAAGGAGACTATACCGAAGAATATCAAGCTTACTACCACGAAGAACTCATCAAGCAGTTTTTCTCCCGCAAATACCTGTGGGCGACCCACGTGTGGAATATGTTTGACTTTGGTGCCGATGCCCGTAACGAGGGCGGTGAAAACGGTCAAAACCACAAAGGACTTGTCACCTTTGACCGCAAGTATAAGAAAGACTCGTTCTACGCGTATAAAGCTTGGTTGTCGGATGAACCGTTTGTGCACATTTGCGGCAAGCGTTACGTGGACCGCGTGGAAGACGTAACCAAAGTGACCGTGTATTCCAACCAACCGTGTGTGGAACTGTTTGCCAACGGCGTATCGCTCGGCAAACAAGACTGCCCCGACCATTTCTTCTACTTTGACGTACCCAACAACGGTGAAACGGTTTTAAAAGCCGTCGCCGGTGACTGCACCGATGAAAGCCGCATTCACAAAGTGGAAATCTTCAACGAAGCGTATCGCTTGAAGGAAAAGGGCGCCATTCTCAATTGGTTTGATATCGATGCCCCCGAAGGCTATCTGTCGCTCAACGATAAAATGAGTGACGTTATCAGCACCTTACAAGGCAAAATGATCTTTATGGGTCTTGTCGGCAAACTGATGGGCGGTAAAGGCAAAGGCAAAGATGGCGAAGACAAAAAGATGGAAGCCATGGGCTTTGAGATCAACGCCGATATGATGAGCATGATGGGTGGCTTTACGGTTCTTCGTCTGTTCACCCTGATGGGTGGTATGATGGACGTGAAATTTACCAAAGAAGAACTGCTTGACCTCAACAAAAAGCTCAACAAGATAAAAAAACCCAAAGCAAAGAAATAAAACACGAAAAACGGCGCTCACCCCATGGGGAGCGCCGTTTTTTATGCGTGTATTCCAATAAAAGCTGCCAAGCTTCCCCGTTTCCCACCCGTTGCGCGGTGCGACCAAAACACCTCAGGGTGACAACGGGTGCACAGATCAGTCACCGTCAGATGGTCGAGTGCGATGCCCGCCTCCAGCAAAATGCGACGGTTGACTTCCCACAAATTGATGTCGTATTTTTCACCACGCTGCCGATAACACCCGCTGTCAAAAAGCGGTAACTGCGAAAACGCCTCATACACGGGGGCATCCACCTCAAAACAACACGGGCCGATGGACGGGCCAATGGCGGCGAGGATATCTTCGGGACGGCATCCGTAATCACGCTCCATGCGCTTAACGGTTTCTTCGCCGATACGTGCCACGGTTCCCTTCCACCCTGCGTGGGACGTTGCCACCACACGGCGCACGGGATCAACAAAAAAGAGGGGCACACAGTCGGCGTATTGCGTGCACAGCACCACGTCCGCCTCATTGGTCAACAAACCGTCAATGTCCTCGTATCCGCGAGGATAGGTCACACCTCGGCCACGGTCGGCGGCGGTAGCGGTGTAAAGCGTGGTATGATGTTCTTGTGCCGATATCACCACATTGTCACTATCCACGCCCATCGCGCGACAAAAACGCGCAAAATTCTCTCGCACGGCACCCTCATCGTCGCCGCGCGTAAAACTCAAATTCATTGACCGATAAATACCCTTGCTTACGCCGCCCAGACGGGTGGAAAACCCGTGGCGAACAAAAGGAATCTCATCAAAAGCGGGAAAGGTATAGTATACCACACCGTCACGCTCGTGAGCGCATAGGGTATTGCTTTGCGGAAGCGTTGTCATTCTCATCACCATCGATAGTGTACCACAATTCGGCGGTGATTACAACGCAAAAATGGCATTTAACAGCAACAAACCGATCACGCCGGGAACGCCTAACACACTGCACACCACGGCGGAAAACACGTTTAATCCAATCGAAATACCACTGAACATCCCCACCACGTTGACCGCGGCAAGTGCGCACCATCCTTGCAGCGCACTCCCAATGAAACGGCGCACAGGCTTTCCGCTTTTTACAAGCGCCACCAATATGGCGATACCGCCCGCAACCGCTAGCACAATGAACAATACCGTCAACCATACGTCCATTTTCTTCACCTCGTCATACTATATGAAACGGCAACGGAAAATAGGACAAGAAAAACCGCCGTGCAAATTGCACAGCGGTTTGGTTTTTTGTTTTACGCATTAGGCACCCAAAAATTCGGTAATGAGCATACCGGCAAGAACCAACACAAAAAACACGATCGCCAAAACTTTGGTCCAACGGCTGAGGAACGCATCCAACGTGCGAGCCTTGCCCTTATCCATAAACGATTCTGCGGCGCCGGCGATGGCACCCAAGTTGGCTTGACGGCCTTCTTGCAACAAAATAACCGCGATCACAATCAGGGCGAACAAGATGATGACCGCGCCCACAATATATTCCCAAATCGTCATAGAGTATTCCTCCGTATCTTCATAACAGTGCAAATCATAATACCATATTCCACGCAAAAAGGCAAGTCTTTTTTAAAAAAGTTTGTATTTTTCCGCAAATTCGGGCTAAGATATAAGCGGCGCGGATACATGTTGACTTGCGTTTGCCGTGTTCGCCGCCGGATCGCTGTCAGATAACGTTTCGTTGTCCGGCGGCGATTCTTTTTTTACAACAGCGTTAATTGTTCACCGACATCTTCCGCCGAAGGAGTGGCACCCATCGCGGGCAACGACTTGGTGCGATAGCGCGAGGGTTTGGCAACCATTCCCTCTACAAACCGTTCCACCGCTTTGAGGGTGTGTTGTTTTTTCATTGTCATCACCTGCACGCCTTGTGTGTTGCGCGTACTCTTGGTGGCAATGGCGCCGGTATGCAACAAGAGCATACGCCCTGCCGTCGAGGTGAGCAAGAATTCCGTATCTTCGGTGATATGGCGAATGGCCACAAGCGGCGATTTATCCGAATAAGCGCCCACCAACTTGCGACGGTTGGCTTTGGTGGCATACGAAGCGAGATCCACTTTGGCGACCTTGCCGTTTTCGAAGAAAAACAATAAATAGCCTTTGTAGTCGGCGGTAATGATCATATCCACCGGCACTTCGTCGCTTTCCATCCCGAGTTTGGCAGGAATATAATCGCCCAGCGCGCTGGCTTTGGTGTCACCGAATTCGGAAGCTTTGCTCTTATACACGTCACCGCGGTTGGTAAAGAAGAGCAAGTCCTGACGGTTGGTGGTTTCGACAATCCGGAAGAGAGTATCCCCTTCTTTGAGTTTTTGTTCACCGCTCATACGAAGCGACTGCGGTGTGATCTTTTTAAAGTACCCCTCATGCGTGAAGAACAACGTACACGGGTAGTCGGGGGCGGCTTCTTCCACCACTTCATCCGCTTGCGCCAAATCACTGGCGTACAAAAGCAAACTCTTGCGTGGTTGCCCGTGTTTTTTCATCACGTCTTTAAGTTCGCTCACAATAATGGAACGCACTTTGGCAGCACTTTTAAGAATGCCTTCCATTTCTTCGATTTCTTCTTCCAAACGCTCGATCTCATCGGTGCGTTTCAGGATATATTCACGATTGAGGTGGCGCAACTTGATTTCGGCTACGTATTCGGCTTGAATTTGGTCAATGCCAAACCCAATCATCAAGTTGGGCACCACTTCGGCCTCTTCGTCCGTTTCACGGACAATGCGAATGGCTTTGTCGATATCGAGCAAGATTTTGGCAAGGCCTTTGAGCAGATGCAATTTGTCTTTCGCCTTATGCAAATCGAAATAAACACGGCGACGGACACATTCCATACGGAAGCCTGTCCACTCTTCTAAAATGCGGCGCACACCAAGCACTTGCGGAACACCCGCGATGAGCACATTAAAGTTGCAGGAAAACGAATCTTCCAGCGGTGTCATCGCGAACAAGCGGTTCATAAGTTTATCGGGGTCTACCCCGCGTTTCAAGTCGATGGTGATACGCAAGCCGGACAGACCGATCTCATTTCGCACGTCGGCCACTTCGCGCAGTTTTCCCGCTTTAACCAACTCGGCCATTTTAGCAATGATGGCTTCCACTGTAGTGGTGGGCGGAATTTCGGTGATATCGATGCAGTTTTGCGATTTGTCGTACGTATAGACCGAGCGCACCTTGATGGAACCGCGACCGCTTTCGTATATCTTTTGCATTTCATCGCGGTCATAAATGATGCGCCCACCGCCGGGGAAATCGGGCGCTTTCAAGGTTTCGGTGATGTCCGCCTCGTCATCCTTCATAAGAGCGATGGCGGTTTCGCACACTTCGTTTAAGTTGAACGAGCAAATGTTGCTCGCCATACCGACCGCGATGCCCATATTGTTGTTGACCAGTACCGACGGGAAGGTAACAGGTAACAAGGTAGGTTCTTTCATCGTAGCATCGTAGTTGTCCACAAAGTCAACGGTATCTTTATCGATATCGCGGAACAACTCGCCTGCAATGGGGCTGAGTTTGGCTTCCGTATAGCGCGAGGCGGCATATTCCATATCGCTGGAATAGGCACGGCCGAAGTTCCCTTTGGAATCCACGTACGGGTGCAACAGCGATTGGTTACCCGCCGACAAACGAACCATCGTTTCGTAAATGGCGGCATCGCCGTGGGGGTTGAGTTTCATGGTAGCGCCGACGATGTTGGCGGATTTGGTGCGTACCGCGTTGAGCAGATTCATCTTGTACATCGTATACAGAAGTTTGCGGTGAGAGGGCTTGAATCCGTCAATTTCGGGAATGGCACGCGACATGATGACACTCATCGCATACGGCATATAGTTGATTTCGAGGGTACGGTCAATCTTTTGGCTTTCCACCAAACCGGCGCCCGCAATATGCGCGTTTTCGGGCAAACGATCCAAACCGCTTGCTTTGGGCATAGGTTTCTTTTTTGCCACGTTGTTTCCCCCTCTCAACTCAAATCGACCTGTTCAAGATACAGGTTTCCGTTTTCAGCGATAAATTCTTTTCGACCACTCAAGTTATCACCCAACAACACGTCAAACATATACTCCGTCGCCGCTTCGTCCGACGGTTCCACGCGGATAAGGCGACGGGTAGCGGGGTTCATGGTGGTGAGCGACATCATTTCGGGGTCGTTCTCACCAAGACCTTTGGAGCGTTGGATGGTATATTTGGTATCGCCGAGTTCGGCCAAAATATCGGCTTTTTCACCGTCGTTATACGCGAAATACGTGTCCGTTTTGGTGGTGATCTCATACAACGGGGTTTCCGCAATGAACACTTTTCCTTCGCGGATCAACGTGGGCGTTAAACAATGCAGCATCGTCAATATGAGTGTGCGAATTTGGAACCCGTCCACGTCGGCATCGGTACAAATGATGACTTTATCCCAACGCAGCAAATTTAGATCAAATGTTGCCAGATCCTTGTTGGCTTTGGATTTCACTTCCACACCGCAGCCGAGCACTTTTAACAAGTCGGTGATAATTTCGCTTTTGAAGATCTTGTTCAAATCGGCTTTTAAGCAGTTGAGGATCTTACCGCGCACGGGAATGATGGCTTGGAAATTCGGGTCGCGCGCTTGTACGCACGCGCCCATGGCGGATTTACCCTCTACGATGAACAGTTCCCGTTCGCTGACGTCTTTGCTGCGGCAATCCACAAACGTTTGCACACGGGAAGCAAAATCGTTGCCAGTGGCCAACGTTTTCTTTAAGTTAAGGCGCGTGGTTTCGGCTTTTTCGCGGCTGCGTTTGTTGATGAGCACTTGACCTGCCAGCTTTTCCGCATCCGCTTTGTTTTCAATGAAAAACACTTCGAGGTTGTGACGCAAAAACTCCGTCATGGCCTCTTGGATAAATTTATTGGTGATGGCTTTTTTGGTTTGGTTTTCGTAGGACGTTTGCGTAGAAAAGGACGAGGACACCAGCACCAAACAGTCCTGCACGTCTTGGAACGTGATCTTACTTTCGTTTTTCAGGTACTTCCCGTTTTGTTTTAAATACGCATCAATCTGCGAAACGAAGGCGGAGCGCACCGCTTTTTCAGGAGCGCCACCGTGCTCCAACCAACTGGAGTTGTGGTAGTATTCCAACAAATTGGTTTTGTTGGAACAGCACATTGCCACGTTGAGTTTTACTTTATATTCAGGCTTGTCCTCACGATCACGGCCGCGGCGTTCTGCGGTCCAGACCTGTACATCGGTCATCCCCTCTTCTCCGACCAATTCGTTCACGTAGTCGGCAATGCCGTTTTCGTACACAAATTCCTCGGTTTCAAACGAGCGGCCTTTTTGGTCACGCAACACAAACAACAAATTGGGATTAACAATGGCTTGGCGGCGAATCGCGTCGCGGAAATAGTCGATCGGCACGGCAATGTCAGTAAACACTTCCAAATCCGGCTTCCAGCGAATGCGCGTACCCGTGTCCCGTTTGGCATACGGCTCTTTGGTCAGGCCGCCGACGTTTTCGCCGTGTTCAAAGTGCAACGTGTAGCAGAAGCCGTCGCGGTGTACCTCCACGTCCATATATTCTGAAGAGTATTGCGTGGCACACGCGCCGAGACCGTTTAAACCCAACGAAAATTCGTAACTTTCACCCTCGTTGGTGTTATATTTACCGCCGGCATACAACTCGCAAAAAATGAGTTCCCAGTTGTAGCGGTTTTCTTTGGTGTTGAAATCCACCGGCATACCGCGTCCAAAGTCCTGCACTTCAAACGAGCCGTCTTCATAGCGGGTGGTGATGATTTTATTACCGTGGCCCTCGCGCGCTTCGTCGATGGAGTTGGACAAAATTTCAAAAACTGCGTGTTCACAGCCTTCCAACCCGTCCGATCCAAAGATGACCGCAGGGCGTTTGCGAACGCGGTCTGCCCCTTTTAACGAGGTGATACTTTCGTTACCGTAGCTTGGCTTTTTTGCCGCCATTGCTTCTCCGTCCTTACACTCAAAATATAGTTCCAAAAAATCACATATAGTATTATTCTATACTATATATAGTCCTTTCGTCAAGGACTTTTCTACGTTGGGCAAACAAAAAAGAACGAGGCGATTGCTTCGTTCTTTTTGGAGCGGCTTACGAGGCTCGAACTCGCTACCTCCACCTTGGCAAGGTGGCGCTCTACCAGATGAGCTAAAGCCGCAAAATGGTGCCTCCGATCGGAATCGAACCAATGACACGGGGATTTTCAGTCCCCTGCTCTACCGACTGAGCTACAGAGGCAAATATGGCGACCCGGAACGGGCTCGAACCGTCGACCTCTAGCGTGACAGGCTAGCGTTCTAACCAGCTGAACTACCGGGCCATATTGGTGGAAACAACAGGGCTCGAACCTGTGACCCCCTGCTTGTAAGGCAGGTGCTCTACCAGCTGAGCTATGCTTCCGAAAAAGTCACCGTCACTAGCGACCCGTCTATAATACTACACCAATTTGAAAATGTCAACTGAAAATCTTGATTTTTTTAAAAAATTTCGCAATTTTATCGCTCGCGGTCGGCAAGTGCCGAAATCTCTTTGGCCGTAAACGTATAGACGTTATCGCAGAAACTACAAGTGACTTCTACCTTCCCCTCTTCATCGGGCAAGGTGCGTAATTCGTCGGGCGACATGGCGCAAAACGCGCGCGTTACCTTTTCGCGGGAGCAAGCGCAGCGATAAGTCGGCTCGTAGGTATCCACCACGTCAAACTCAAATCCGTCCAGCGCTTTTTTGAGGATCTCTTCCACCGACAACCCCTCGTCCAACATCGTGGTCATCGGAGGAAGTTTGGCAATGGAGGCTTCGAGCATATCAATCACGGAATCGGGGCAAAACGGCAACAGTTGAATGAGAAACCCACCCGCCGCGCGGACCGTAAGGTCAGGGTTAACCAAAACACCAAGCGCGCACACGGTGGGAATTTGCTCACTTGTCGCGTAATACGACGTAACGTCTTCCGCCAATTCACCCGATACAAGCGGTGTGCAACCCGTATACGGCTCTGCCGCACCGGTATCGCGCAACACGTACAAGAATCCGTCGGTACCGACGGCACCGCTGACATCCAATTTCCCGTTTGTTTTCAAGGGAATCTCCACCACGGGATTGGCGGCATAACCGCGCACATTGCCGCGCCCGTCGGATACGGTGATGAGCTGCCCGGCAGGGCCGCCGCCGTTTACCTTTAGCGTAACCGAATCGTCGGTATTTTTGAGCATAATGCCCATCATCGAAGCGGCCGTCAACAAACGGCCGAGTGCCGCCGTTACCACCGCCGATGTGTGATGGATGCTTTCCGCTTTTGCCACAACATCGGTAGTATCGATGGCCAGTGCCATCACCGTGGCATCGGTAGTTAAACAACGAATGGCCTTACCCATAGTATATGCTATCTCCTTTAAAAGTTGCCTCTTCTATCGTGCGATTATTTTTCGCCAAAAATACCCACCGTTCGCATGTATCGTCCGGGGCTTGCATCGTATTGTGCGCGAGAACCGCCAAACAATCCCACCCCGTTTGGGCAAGTAATCTTTCCCACGTACGACGGGAATAGGCACGCTCGCGCACCGTATCCGTCAATCGCTCGTATTCCCCCGTTTTGGTTTCCACAAAGAAATCAAGCAGCATATCGACCGTGCACGTTTTTTCAATAAAACGGTTGCGCCACACACAAACAAAATCGTCCTCTTCAAACACAAAGGCATTATTTCCCAAAATTTCGCGGTGTTTATACGGGGTATTCACATCGAACACGAACAAGCCGCCCGGCTCCACAAACAACCGCAAACGGCGCAAAAAACGGGCAATATCCCCCGTATCGCGCAAGTGATTAACACTGTCAAGTACACAAACCGCGCCGTCTGCCGTGCCATACAGATCCATCTCCCGCATATCTTGTTGCAACAACAGGACATCGTGTTGTTGCAACAACGGTTTTTCACGCGCGATCAACAACATTTCTTCCGATGCGTCAATGCCGATCGGGTCCACACCGCGGCTGATAAACGCCTCGCACAAACTACCCGAACCGCACGCCACGTCCAACACCGTTTTCGGGCGCATGCCGAATTGGTCGAACAAAGAAAGCAAATACTCGGCATATCCGTCATAATCCACATCGGTCATCAAGCGGTCATAAAACTGCGAAAAATCGTGGTATCCACTCATTGTTCGGCCTCGTCCATACGTTCAAAAATCATCCGATAAGAATCGCAACCGTAAGCCAAAGAACGATTTACGCGGCTGATGGTGGCGGTGGAAGCACCCGTTTTGGCCATAATCTCCGTATACACACATTTTTGACTGAGCATTTTGGCAACCGCAATGCGTTGCGACATGGATTTGATTTCGGAAACCGTACACAGATCTTCAAAAAAGCGGTAGCAATCTTCGCGGTTTTTGAGTTGCAAAATAGCATCAAACAAAAAATCGGTTTGTTCATCTTTAATTTTGGGGTTCATAAGTGAAACCTCCTTTTTCTCTTTCACATTTTAACACAACAACGTGTGAAAGTAAAGTCCCGAACTTCAAAAAAGAAGTTCGGGACACAACTTTTATTGCAAGG
>JAZULW010000068.1:0-3719 GCA_045603285.1 Acutalibacteraceae bacterium
TCATCATAACATCTTTTCCAAACGTATCAATCACAGAGGACGCAATCCGATTGTGGAAGCGCATTTGAACGTCGTAGGCTTCTCCATTATACATATCAAATACTTTTGCCTTTTGGACGATGTTTTCGGCGCACAAACCGAAGATCTTTAACAACTCAACAGCAGGGCCGGATTTGCCAAACGTATCGTTCACACCAACGCGTACCACGGGGACAGGGATGGTTTCGCACACTACTTCGGAAACCGCACTGCCCAAACCACCAATGATGGTATGTTCCTCGGCGGTAACGATGGCGCCCGTTTCACGCGCTGCGGCAATGATGGCTTCGCGGTCGATGGGTTTGATGGTCGCCATATTGATAACACGAGCGCGAATGCCTTCCGTTTTCAGTTGTTCGGCAGCAATGAGTGCTTCATTCACCATCAACCCGGTGGCAATAATGGTAACATCATTTCCTTCGGTGAGACGCACGCTCTTGCCAATTTCAAATTTGTACGACTCGTCAAAAATGATCGGCACAGCCAAACGGCCGAAACGCAAATACACGGGGCCGTCCAGTTCAATAGCGGCTTTCACGGCTTGGCGAGCTTCGGTATCGTCGGCAGGATTGATGATGGTCATACCGGGAATAGAACGCATAAGCGCAATGTCTTCACAGCATTGGTGCGTTGCGCCGTCCTCACCCACAGAAATACCGGCGTGGGTAGCGCCGATTTTCACGTTGAGGTGGGGGTAGCCGATGGAGTTGCGCACTTGTTCAAAAGCGCGGCCGGCGGCGAACATGGCAAAAGAAGAAGCAAACACGACTTTGCCTGTGGTTGCTAAACCGGCGGCAATGCTCATCATGTTACCCTCGGCAATACCGCAATCAAAGAAACGGTCGGGATACGCTTTTTTGAAACCACCCGTTTTGGTGGCGGCTGCAAGGTCGGCATCCAGCACGACCAAATTGGGATAAGTTTCGGCCAATTCGACCAAAGCAGCACCGTAGCTATCACGGGTTGCTTTTTTTATGATATCCGCCATTGCTTAACCCTCCTCGTAAGTGGCCAAAGCGGCGCGAAGTTCGCTCATAGCCTGCTCGTACTGTTCGGCATTGGGGGCGCTGCCATGCCAACTTACTTGGTTTTCCATAAAGGAGACGCCCTTGCCTTTTACGCTCTTTTGAATGATGGCAGTCGGCTTGTCGGTGCAAGCGCGTGCGGCCGCAAAAGCGGCTTCGATCTGGTCGAAATCGTGTGCATCAATCACAATGACATTAAAGCCGAACGCGGCAAATTTTTCGGGAATGGGGTAGGGGGAGTTGACTTCGTCAATCGAGCCGTCGATCTGCAGATTGTTGTTGTCAACGATAACACAGAGGTTGGAAAGTTTTTTGTGGGCGGCAAACATAGCGGCTTCCCACACTTGGCCTTCTTGAATCTCACCGTCACCAAGCATGGTGTAAACGCGATAATCTTTGCCGTCCAACTTACCGCCGAGAGCCATACCGACGGCAGTGGAAATACCTTGACCGAGCGAACCGGTGGACATATCCACACCGGGTGTATTGGTCATACAGGGATGGCCCTGCAACATCGCGCCTGCGTGGCGAAGATGCCGAATCTCCTCTTCATCGATGAATCCTCTCAGTGCCAAAAAAGCATATAGCGCAGGGGCACTATGGCCCTTGGAGAGAACAAAACGGTCACGATTTTCCCAGCGGGGATTTTTCGGGTCGATGTTCAGCTCTTTAAAATACAAATACGTCATCGTATCGGCGGCAGACAACGAACCACCAGGATGACCGCTTTTTGCGTGGTAGGTACCTTCAATAACCAACATCCGTGCGCGGATGGCCATGGCTTCCAACTGCTTGCGCAGAGAAACGTCCATAGAAATTCCTCCTTGATCGTATTGTTTCGGCGGTATTATAGCATATTTACCGCGTTCTGTCCACCTTTTTCGCGCAAAAACCAT
The DNA here is from genome assembly GCA_045603285.1 of Acutalibacteraceae bacterium. Taxonomy (GTDB): domain Bacteria; phylum Bacillota; class Clostridia; order Oscillospirales; family Acutalibacteraceae; genus RGIG3009. The sequence continues at coordinate 1,961 of JAZULW010000068.1, forward strand.
TGACTTTTTCTGATAACGCGATTACTATTATAAGGAGTATAAAAATCGGAGGTTTCCAAGATGAAGAATACCGAAAAAACAATGGAAAAAATCGTGGCTTTGTGTAAAGGGCGCGGTTTTGTATATCCCGGTTCCGAGATTTACGGAGGTCTGGCCAATACGTGGGATTATGGCCCTCTTGGTGCGGAACTCAAAAACAATATCAAAAAAGCATGGTGGAAAAAATTCGTGCAAGAGAACCCTTACAACGTGGGTCTCGACGCTGCTATTTTGATGAATCCGCAAACGTGGGTGGCCTCGGGCCACTTGGCGGGTTTTTCCGATCCGCTTATGGATTGCCGCCAATGCCACGAGCGTGTCCGTGCGGATAAACTTATCGAAGATTGGTGTGCGGAAAATGGTTTTGAACTCCCCAAACCGATTGACGCTTTTTCGCAAGATGAAATGAAAACTTTCGTGGAAGAACACAACATTCCTTGTCCTACCTGCGGCAAACACGATTTCACCGATATCCGTCAGTTTAACCTGATGTTTAAAACTTTCCAAGGCGTTACCGAAGATGCGAAAAACACGGTGTATCTTCGTCCTGAAACGGCACAAGGTATTTTTACCAACTTTGTGAACGTGCAACGCACCAGCCGCAAAAAGTTGCCGTTCGGTATTGGGCAAATCGGCAAATCGTTCCGTAATGAGATTACCCCCGGTAACTTCATTTTCCGCGTGCGCGAGTTTGAGCAGATGGAACTCGAGTTCTTCTGCAAACCCGGCACGGACTTGGAGTGGTTTGCCTATTGGCGCCAATTCTGCCACGATTGGTTGTTGGCCATCGGTCTTAAAGAAGAAAACCTTCGCTTGCGCGATCACGATCCCGAAGAGTTGTGCTTCTATTCGAAAGCCACGACGGACTTTGAATTCTTGTTCCCGTTTGGTTGGGGCGAGTTGTGGGGCGTGGCCGACCGCACGGATTATGATCTTACCCAACATCAAAACACGTCGGGCAAAGACTTAACGTATTTCGACCAAGAAACCGGAGAACACTACATTCCGTACGTGGTAGAGCCCAGTCTTGGTGTGGAGCGCAGTGTGCTGGCCGTGTTGTGTGACGCGTACGACGAAGAAATCGTGGATGCCGAAAAGAACGATACTCGTGTCGTGTTGCGTTTCCATCCGGCGTTGGCACCCTTCAAAGCCGCCGTATTGCCGCTGTCCAAGAAACTCGGCGAAAAGGCGCTTGAAGTGCACGCGATGCTCGCCAAAGACTTTATGGTGGACTATGACGAAGCCGGTTCCATCGGCAAACGTTACCGCCGGGAAGATGAAATCGGCACGCCGTTCTGTATCACCTACGATTTCGAGTCCGAAACGGACGGTTGCGTGACCGTGCGTGACCGCGATACGATGGCGCAAGAGCGCATTGCCATTGCCGATTTGAAGCAATATTTGGCCGACAAGATCGCATTTTAATTCTAAACCAAGCCCGTCTCTTTCGATGTTTTGAAAGCGACGGGCTTTTATATCTCGAAAAAGCAAGGTGTTTTATTATTTAGAGAGGGCTTTTTCGAAAAAATCTCTTGACAATAAGCGCAGATGTGATTATAATAATCAAAGTTGCCGACAGCTTCGATATGCGGGTATGGCGGAATTGGCAGACGCGTTAGATTCAGGTTCTAATGGTCGCAAGGCTGTGCAGGTTCAAGTCCTGTTACCCGCACCATAAAAGCACTCACGGCTTTTGCCGTGGGTGCTTTTATCTTTAATG
>JAZULW010000069.1:0-14617 GCA_045603285.1 Acutalibacteraceae bacterium
GCACATACACGGTCGTCATGCCCGTAAGAACCAATTAGGCTACGGTCGAAACCGACATCACGCGCACAGAAAGCAGGAACGGCTTCCAGTTCTGCCGACAGAAAATCGGCTTCCACAATACCGTATTTTTCAAACAGGATATTCAAAATATTCAGTTTTACCGACTCGCTTCCCTCATCGCTAAGGAACGGACGGGAACCGATGAGAATGTTAAGGTCTTCGCCTTTGATGAGTTCGGGCGCCGGACGTTTCATCTGGTCGGCGGCTAAGTGAGGTAACAGATCGGTCACACAGAACACCGGATCGTCAGTCTTGTCGCCGATAGCAACGGTAACCACGGTGCCGTCTTTTTTCACAAGAACGCCGTGCAAGGAAAGCGGCGTTGCCACCCATTGATACTTTTTGATACCGCCATAATAATGGGTATCCAAATAGGCCAAATCGTGATCCTCATACAAAGGATTGGGCTTGAGGTCTAAACGAGGGGAATCAATGTGCGCCGCCGCAATCGACACGCCTTCTTCAATTGACCTTTCACCGATCACAGCCAGAAAAAGGGATTTTCCGCGGTTGTTGTAATAGACTTTATCCCCCGCTTTTAATGCTTGGCCGCGGCGGTACGGCACAAACCCATTTTTCTCCGCTTGCGCAACAGCTTCGGTAACGGCTTCGCGCTCCGTTTTCGCATTATCGAGATAGTGCTTATACCCCACACAATACTCATCCGCTTTCGTGGTTTCTTCCACGCTCAACGTTTCAGCAGCCGTTTTGGGGGCATAGCATAATTTCTCCTTGAGTTGTTCGGCTTTGGTTTTTTCTGACATAGTAAACTCCTCCTTATGCAATACCGTATAAAGTTTGATACTTTTTTTGCGCTTTTAACACGCGCACAACATACTCGCGCGTTTCTTTAAAGGGAATGGTGTGAAGCGTTATTCCATCGTCGGAATACCGCGGATCGTCCAACCATTTGCGGACATTACCGATGCCGGCGTTGTAAGCTGCTAACACCGTTTCCAGCTCGCTGAACTCCCCCCCGAGCACACTTAAAATTTTGGTTCCGTAACGGATGTTGGTTTCAGGGTCAAACACATCCCCGTCTTTTTCACCCAACAACGTTCGCGCCCATTCACACGTACTGTCCGTAAGTTGCATCAGCCCTTTGGCATTCGCTTTGGAAATCGCTTCGGAATCAAAATGGCTTTCCGTGTGAATGATCGCAAAAATGAGCGATTCGGGAATATTGTGTTTTTTCGCATAGGTGGTAACGCTTTCCTGATAGGTGGTCGGATACATCAGTTTTTCAACAAAATGAATTCCTGCTTTTAAAAGTGGTAAACTTAAGGCGACAACCAACGCAGCGGCAAGCAACACCAACAACAATTTTCGTTTTTTACTGCGCATTTCGCCACCCCTCTAACTGCTCAAACAAGCGGTTCGCAGTGTCTGTAAATTGTAACAAGTCTCCGTTATTTTCAAGAACGACCGTAGCACGTGATCGATAATAGTCATCGTCAGGTTGTGCCGCCATACGCAGGTTGGCTTGTTCTTTCGTAATGCCGTCACGCTCACAGATACGCTGCAACCGTTGTTCCGCCGAAGCCAACACCGCCACGGTACAATGGCAAAGTGCCCCCATTTCGGCTTGGAACAACAACGGCGCATCAATAACAGCAACCCTATATTCCTGTTTACGTGCCAGCCCCAGCAGTGCATTGGTCATTTGAATCACACACGGGTGGACAATACTGTTTAACAAAGCGGTGTGCTCAGACGATGCAAAGGCGCACTTTGCCAAGGCAGGACGATTCAATGTCCCGTCTTCATGTAAAATATCCGACGAAAAAGCTTCTACCAAAGCCGCCAAGCAATCGGTGTGCGGCTCTACGGCTTTGCGCGCCAATTCGTCCGCATCAATGATCATGCAACCTTTTTCTTTTAAAACACGGGCAACGGTGCTCTTTCCGGAGCCGGTGGGGCCCGTGAGCCCTACAATAAACAAGTCACTCAAGAATGACCACCTCGAATCCCGCCGCCCGTAACAAGCGGTTATACACGGCAAGTCCTACACCATCGGTTGCAGGGCACGCTGTATATGCAATGCGAAAACCCTCGTCGTCCAAACGGCGCAAAGCCTCAAACAAACGGTGGGCTTGTTCGTTAGCATCGTCCCGCCGACCGTAAGTGAGAAACGGGATCTTCAGCAGCGCCTCTTCCCCATCAAAGCACAAGGCAACGGCTTTTTCCGTTGTTTGAGCATTGACATACGCGGCATACGCGGCGGGAGACCCTTTTACCAAAATGACACGCGCCGCAGGAGCATAGTGCTTATATTTCATGCCGGGGGAAGCGGCGGCCACACCGTCTTGCAATGGACGGAGCACCGCATCATCCACTTTCACCTCGCCGACCACGGTTTGCAGCATTTCCACCGTAACGGCACCGGGGCGAAGCAGATGAACTGTTTCGCCTGTGATATCAATCACCGTCGATTCCACACCGACCTCACATTCACCGCCGTCTACAATGGCGGCAATGCGGCCATCCATATCGTCCGCCACACGCGCTGCATCGGTAGGACTCGGAATGCCCGAACGATTGGCAGAAGGCGCCGCCAACGCACAACCCGATAAACGAATCAACTGTCGTGCGACCGGATGGGACGGCATACGCACCGCTACAGTCGATAAACCGGCGCTCACTTCGTTGGGAATAGCGCCGCCTTTTTTAAAAATCATCGTAAGCGGCCCCGGCCAAAAGGCAGCGGCCAGCGCCAACGCTTTTGACGGAATTTCGGACACAAGCGATGTCAACTCATTCATATCGGCAATGTGTACGATAAGGGGGTTGTCCATCGGGCGCCCTTTTGCCGCAAAAATGGAGGCTACCGCTTTGCCGTTTCGAGCATCGGCGGCCAAACCGTACACCGTTTCGGTAGGAATGGCTACCAATTCGCCGTCACGCAAAAGAGATGCCGCTTTTTGCAAATCATATTCAGAATCGGTTAAATGCAACGTTTGCATAGTACTTATTATCCTTCTTGCAGTTTTTGAGCACGGTCCGCCGTGATAAGGGAATCGATGATTTCATCCAAGTCCCCGTTCAAAATAGCCTCGATTTTATACAGCGTTAATCCAATGCGATGATCGGTCACGCGACCTTGCGGGAAATTGTAGGTACGGATACGCTCACTGCGGTCCCCTGTTCCCACTTGTGCGCGGCGGTCCGCTGCAATGGCGGACTGTTGCTCCGTTTGCTTTTGTTCAAGCAAACGGGAACGCAACACGCGCATTGCCTTGTCGCGATTTTTGTGTTGGCTGCGCTCGTCTTGGCATTCCACCACCGTACCCGTCGGTATATGGGTGATGCGAATGGCCGATTCGGTTTTGTTAATGTGCTGTCCGCCGGCACCGCTGGAACGGAACGTATCAATTTGCAAATCCGAGGGGTCAATATCCACGTCCACTTCTTCTGCCTCGGGCAACACCGCCACCGTTGCGGTAGAAGTGTGTATGCGACCGCCTGCCTCGGTTTCGGGAACACGTTGCACACGATGAACACCGCTTTCGAATTTAAAGCGGCTATACGCGCCATCACCATTGATCACAAAACTAATTTCTTTATAACCGCCAAGTTCGGTTTCGTTGGCTCCCACCGTTTCAATTTGGTAACGGCGCGCTTGCGCATACAACGAATACATACGGAACAACGATGCGGCAAACAATGCCGATTCTTCTCCACCGGCACCGGCACGTATTTCCACAATAACGTTTTTTTCGTCATTTGGGTCACGCGGCAACAATAAAATCTTCAGTTCTTCCGCGCATTCTTCTGCTTGTTTTTTTGCCTCTTTGCGTTCTTCCTGTGCCAGTTCTTGCAGTTCGGCGTCACTTTCGGTTTCAAGGAGCAATCTTGCTTCTGCTTCGCGCGCCACCGCCTGTGCATACATACGGTACTTTTCCACAATGGGCTCCAAATAGCGGCTTTCTTTCATAAGGTCCCGATAAAGTTCGGGTTGTGACACCACAGAAGGATCGCACAACCGTACCATCAGTTCCTCATACCGCTTTTCTACCTCTTTTAAACGATCGAGCATATCGTACTATCCCCTTTTTCTATCGAATCACGCAAAAAAGGGGGCTACTCTTCTCGCTCAATACCGCGAATGTTTTTTTCCGCTTTCACACGCGGAATCATCATTTCGTGTCCGCAGGTTTCGCAATGTAAACGAAAATCCATCCCAATACGCAACACACGAAAACGGTTACCGCCGCAGGGATGGCTCTTTTTCAAAACGAGAACATCTCCCAGTCGAATATCCACGAACACACCTTCTTTCCTACGATAAAGTATACCATATTTTTTATTCGTTCGCAAGAGAGAGTTTTAAACAAAAAAATCGGCGAATCGCGTGGATTCGCCGACTGCTGTCAACTTATTATTCAACGGTACCGTACAACTTATACGATTCTTGCCCGTTTTCGCCATAGTATACCCATACGTTGGAATATTTCGGCACCTCAATGCGCACATCGTATCGTACAGAACCGGTACCCACATCACTACCCGCGTCCAACACTACGCGCAAGTCTTCCGCTTTAATACGTTGCAACACGGCCGAAGGACCGCACAACACAATATCGGTCAATTTTTGAGCAGGCAAGGTGATGGTTTTTCCTTCAGGAAGATTCTCTATCACCACGTCGTCAATTACGTTCACCGCATATGTTAAGCGCTTCGTCGTATAGTTGCCGATTGCCAATTTCATCGTCACCGTGTGACCTTCCAGCACGCGAACGGTAGTGGGAACTTCCAACACCACAACGCCTTCTTCCTGTTCGGGAAGAAGATTGTCAAAATCAATAACGCCAAGATCGGCTACGGCACTTGCCACACGATCGAGTTCTTCCGCCTCGCCGATCAGCGTGATGCTGTTCATTGACAGAGAAACCAAATTTTTCGAATTGATTCCTTCGGGCACGTGTAGCAATTGATAGGTAAGGGGAACCTTGCGTTGTACCCAAACAGGGACCGTAAGATCCACCTTTCCGTCAGCCGGTGTCAGAAAAACACAGTCCGACAGATCGAGTTGCGCCCCTTGCGCATCCAACGCCAACAAATCAGCTGAAAAGCGCTTGGTTTTTTCAATGGTAGCGGTTTCTTCCACCTTTGCCACAACCGATGTGATCGCATCCAACACTTTTCGAGGACCTTCCAAACGAACCACACCGTTGGGAATGGCCACCGTATCCAACACTACGTCGCCGATTTGTTGCTCTTTTTCATTTGCGACGGTAATGGTAGACGTATCGGGGGTTACGGCAAAATCTTTTGCAACCCAATAATCGCAATCGACGGTTATGTCACGCGGATAGATATCCACAATTTCATAATCGGTTTCTTTTCCGCCTTTCGAAGCCGTCAAATGGATGACCGCTTGTCCTGCCCCCTGAATGTTTGAAAAATCGGGGCGAACGGTGATATCATCACCGGTTAAATTGAAGATAACCGAGCGAGGGCCCTCTACTTTTACCGAAATCGAAAACGTATCTTCCCCGATCACACGCAAATCGTTGTATCCGGCCATCGTGTTGGCAAGATCCACCGTTACCTGAGTGGTGATCTCACGGGGCATAATATTGCTTGGACCAAAGGACACCAATGCCCACACCGCAATCGCCACTACCAAAGCAAGAATCAAAATGAAACGTTCGTTATGCAACAGCCGATTTAGGGAGAATTTTGTTTTCATTTGGAAAACCACCCCCGAATCCGACCGATCAGTCCTTTATCATCTTTTTTCTCATCCAAACGAATGTTTTTCCAAACCAGCTCGTTTTCCAGTTCAATGCGCAGGCTCTCGACCGTAAAATCGCGGGTGAGAACGCCGTCTTTTGCCACCGAAACAGTACCCGTTTCCTCCGAAACAATGACCACGACCGCATCCGAATTTTCGCTCATACCCACACCGGCACGGTGGCGGGTTCCCAAACTGCGACCGATAGATACGTTGTCGGATAACGGCAAAATACAACCGGAGGCGTATACCTTTCCGTCACGAATGATGGTGGCACCGTCGTGCAAAGGAGCTTTGTTAAAGAAAATATTGCCGATCAATTCACCCGTAGGGTCGGCATTTAACTCGGTTCCTGATTTCGCAATCTCGCCCAAACGGGTGGTACGTTCAAACACAATGAGAGCACCCATCTTTTGGCGTTGCAAAAGATCAACACCCGAACAAACTGCCGCAATTGCCGTTTTCCATTTATCGATATATTGCTGTGTTTCTTCCTCGTTCATGCCGAAGATCTTAAACTTGCCGACAAACCCCGAATGACCCACGCGTTCCAACGCACGGCGGATTTCAGGTTGGAAGATAACAACCAACACTATCAGGGCATTATCAAACAGTATTTGCAAGAGATATTTCGTGGTTGTCAGATTCAGCAAAAAGGCGGCGCCGTACGCTAACCCCAAAAGCGTAAATCCTTTGAGAAGTTGTTCCGCACGGGAATCACGCACCAATTTAATTAGCCAAAATATGGCAAAGGCCACCAAAAGAATATCCAAGGTATCGGTGATAATGCGATAGGTTTTTAAAAAGTTTGCGACACTTTCAAATGCATTGGCAAAAAATTGAGGCATCCGGATCACCTACTTCCTCTTTTGTATAATTATATATATCATTTTATCATAGAATTGTTACATTTCAAGGCTTTCTTGAAATTTTTATCAACATTTTGTGCAATTCATCCACTTCGCACCTTGTTGTAAAAGCGGATACGGATACTCGTACCGTTCCGCCCTCCAAGGTTTGCATATGCATATGCGCACAGGGTGCACAATGCAATCCGCCGCGAACGGCAATTCCCTCTTCCGCTAATAACGCTGCCGTTTCTTCACTGCTTTTTCCTTTGACATTAAACGAAAGCAGCGCTGCGTTGTTTCCTTTCCGAGGCCAAGCGGTGTATAAGGATACACACGGGGTGTTGGCCAACAACGAATACAAGCGTTGTATCAATGACAATTCATATTCTTCCATCAAACTCACGCTATGCTGTTTTACCCATAAAAGGCCGGCGTGCAATCCGCAAATTCCCGGAACGTTAAGCGTACCGCTTTCCATGCGTTCGGGAAATTCTTCCGGTTGAGCCGTTTCCAACGACCGTGTGCCTGTTCCTCCTTCTAAAAGCGGAAAGATCGGCACATTCTCTTTGCAAAGAAGCATACCAGTACCCATTGGTCCGTATAGTCCTTTGTGTCCGGGTACACAAAGAAAATCAATGCCTTCACGTTCCATATGAAGAGGCAGATGCCCCGCGCTTTGAGCGGCATCTACCGCAAAAACAAGGCCGAATCGATGCGCCAACGCCGAAAGTTCGCGAATCGGCAGCACCGTACCGAACGCATTGGAAGCGTGCGTACATAACAGAAGCCGCGTATCGGGACAAATAGCGGCCTTAAAATTTTCAACCGTTTTCTTCGGGTTCCCTTCACACACATTGGCCATGGTGTAGCGCACACCGTATTTGGCAAGCGCCGTTAAGGGGCGCACCACTGAATTGTGCTCCATATCGGAGATCACCGCGTGCCCCCCGTCCGATAACAGTCCTTTGATCACCATATTCAAAGCCATTGTACAGTTAGACGTAAATATAACGTTCGACGGGTCCTTCAATCCGAAAAATTCAGCCGCTGTTTCGCGGCAAGCATAAACGCGCTCGGCCGTTTCCATCGCCATTCGGTGACCGCCGCGACCGGGATTGGCACCAAACCGCACAAGGGCTTCGGCCACGGATTTATGAACAATCGATGGTTTCGGCCACGAAGTCGCCGCATTATCCAAATAGATCATCGCATACGTTCACCGTCTCTCAAGCGTAAGCCTGCGCTTTTCAAAAGTTCTCGTGCACGTCTTTCATCGCCTTTTACAAGTAAACGATATCCGCAACCATTGTTGTCTTGTGAGTGAAAAGAACGTTGTATTTGAACGGAAAACCCGTTTTTTTCCAGTATTTGTTTTCCGCGCATAGCGTTGGTTACCGAACTGATCGGTATCGTTTTATAGTCCATCGTATCACCTCTCAAATGCGCCGCTTTGCGGCAGGTTCGGGTTTGTCAAACTCCCCTATTATCAGTGTATGAAATTTCTTTTTGTGTGTAACCGCGAAATTTCTTGTATTTTCTCCCAAAATGCGATATAGTTACTTCGTGAGGTGATTACGATGTCCGGTATACGCTATAAACCCAAAACCAAAACGCTTAATCCGCTTCTTTTCGTTTTGGTTTTCCCTATAATTGTCACATACTACGAATTGGTATTCTCCCTGTCCACATCCAACACCTTTTTCTCATTGGGAACGTTACTGGCTGTTGTCTTTTCTTTCGTTTGGGGCAGTATCGGCTATCTGCTGTGTACCATTTCTGCAAACCAACTGATCAATCGCATAATCGCTTCGTCACTCATTCTGCTTACGGCATTGCCGTTTCTGGTCGAATATTTTGTTTATCGTCAATTTAAAGTGTTTTACGACCTGCAAACCACTACGGGCGGCGCCGCCGATGCAGTAGGAGGCTTTTCACACGACATTGTAACATTGGTCATTTCTTGGGATGGATTTTTTAAAATCGCACTCTTTCTTCTCCCCTTTATTCTTTCGCTCATTTTCGGCAAACAGGTTTTATCTCCCAAGCGCGTTAAGAACCGTTGGCGCTTGATCGTTGCCGGTTGCATGGTGGTTCTCCACTTGCTCAACGTGGGTCTGATTGCCGTACTCCCCTTGTACTCCGCCGTTTACCGATCGGAATACAATTTCCAGTCTGCGGTTTCCTCTTTCGGTCTGCTCACGGCATTGCGCCTTGATTTACAGCGCTTGATTTTTAACAGCGATACCGAGTTTGAAACCGACGCTCCCATAACCGGTACAACTACCACAACGCCGCCCCCGCCCGAAGAAGAACCGATTGTGTACACCCCCAACGAGCTTCCGCTTTCGTTGGAAAAGAAAGACGGAACGATAGGCGAACTCAACGAGTATGTTGCCTCTCTCACCCCTTCCCTAAAAAATGCTTATACCGGTTTGTTTAAGGGGAAAAACCTGATCATGATCTCCGCCGAAGCGTTTACGGCAGAAGTAATTGACCCCGTGTTAACTCCCACCTTGTACCGCTTGGCAACCAAAGGTATTAATTTTACGGATTATTATCAACCCGCCACCGCCGGTACCACGGGCGGCGAATATCAAAACATTTTCGGCCTTTTGCCCACTGCGGGCGGCAAGTCGCTGAAAAACACGGCGGATCACCTCAACTATTTCACCATCGGCAGTCAGTTAAACCGCGAAGGATATTACGGCAAAGCCTTCCATAACAACTCCTACACCTATTACAGCCGGCACAAAACGCACATTAATTTGGGATATTCCGACGGATTTATGGGCTGGGGTAACGGTATGGAAAAACTGATTACCAACCAATGGCCACAAAGTGATAACGAGATGATTATGGCCACCCTTCCCTCTTACATAGACAAACAACCCTTCAATGTTTACTATATGAGCGTAAGCGGTCACAGCGGCTATTCCCGTTCCGGAAATGCTATGACAAAAAAACATTGGGATCGCGTGGAGAATCTCTCCTATTCCGACCCTGTGAAAGGGTATTTGGCCGCCAATTTGGATTTGGAAGATGCCATGACCAATTTGGTTGCCGCTTTAGAGGAAAAAGGAATTGCCGACGATACCGTTATCTGTATCTCGGCCGACCATTTCCCCTACGGTTTAGACAGCGATGCCAAGCTCGGCGATATGCCCTATCTTTCGGAACTGTACGGGTATTCCGTAACAAATTATATGCAACGAGACCACTCGCGGCTCATCTTATGGTGCGGCGAATTGGAAAAAAGCGATCCTATCATCGTGGACACTCCCACATCTAGCTTGGATCTTCTTCCTACGCTTTCCAATCTCTTCGGCACGGCCTTCGACTCCCGTTTGATGCCCGGCCGCGACGTCTTTTCAGATGCTGCCCCATTGGTATTCAACCTCAATTACGACTGGAAAACCGAATACGGCACCTATATTTCTTTCACCGGCACTTTCACCCCTGCCAACGAAACTGTCGTTTTGCCTGAGGGATACGTAGCCTCTATAAAGAAGATCGTACGAAACAAAATTCGGTATTGCAGCAGTGTTCTAAACACCGATTACTTCCGCTTTTTATTTGGCTGATACCACAAAACCGACCGTTTGGCAACACCAAACGGTCGGTTTTCTTTGTATTTCGCATTGACAGATAAACGGGAAAATAGTAAAATAATGGTTACATTATGGTTTGCGGGAGGCAACTGTCATGGGCCTTTTTTCCAAAAAGAAAAAACCTGTTTTACCGGATATGAGCCACGTGGACGGAAAACACATTTCCTATGCCGTACGTCGCGATCCCGAAGGCGAAGTTGTCATCGGAAAAGACGGGCACATTATGGCGGCGACCGAATTGCTGGAATTGCGTTTTGTTGACGGAACCGTCCCCTTTGTTTGTCCCGTTGAGACCATACAATGCGGTGAATTGATGAGTCGTAACGGCGTGCTCATTACCGGCGACGACCAAGTCACCGGCAAGCGCGTTTCCGTGGTTGCCTATTACAAATACTATCGTTGAATACGGAGGATGCTACCGTGAAAATCATTCGTCTTGTTTTCTTTTTGGTATTGGTGGTGTCGGGGTGCCTTTTTTCTTTTGGCGTAGGCGCAGAACCGATTGCCGCTGTTACCGGATTGCCCATTGTATCAGAGGAAAATGTCATTCCCCAGAGCGTTTTCTACTACCAAAATACCACACAGTACGAAGCCAAAAATCTGCGCCCGAATCAAACGGTCTTTTCGTGGACGGAAGGCAGAAACGGCGGCACGGCACTCCACTTGAACGGCAACAAACAATACATACGCTTGCGCACGTCGGTTTTCAATACATTGGAATCCTTTACACTATCCTCGTGGGTAAAATTAGACTCTGCCGAAACGCCCCAATCAAACCGACCGCAAAAGTTGTTGACCATATTCGTTAACCAACACGCTTACCTTTCGGTTTCTCTGCACGAAAACGATGCCCAAACGGGGCCAAATGCGCCTTGTTTACAATGGGCCTCCCCTGAAACCGAACCGCAAACCATCTGTCACAAAGCGGTTGACGGCACATCCTTTGCTCTTCCTGCAGACGAATGGCATCACATTGCTGTCGCCGTTTCTTCAACCGCGATGGATCTGTACATTGACGGCGCTCCTTACTTACACGCAGATGTAACGTTGGACTTTACGCAGTTAAACCCCGTTAAATTCTACATCGGTGCCGGCTACGGAGCCGAGCCGACACTAACCGCGCTTTTACAAGATGCCGTACTGTATCCCACAATTCTTGATAACGCGCAAATTGCTGCATTGGCAAACGATGCAGACCCCTTTGCCGAAACCCCCTCCACAACCGTTGTTGAGTCTTTGGCAACATGCCCTCCCACCACAACTGCAGCGGCAGTGCATATGGAATTACCTTCCGGCCGTGTGTTGGGATTGCCGATTTCGCTCATCGTTGTCTTGGGTGCTTTGGTTGTATTGTTCGCCATACTCTCCGTTACGTTCAGCATCCGTATCGGCCGTGCTAACAAGCCGACCAATGACATTGTTTTTGAGGATAAGGAGGAATTGCCATGAAGCGCTTATGTTTTCTCCTCGCTTTTCTTCTCCTTTTCTCCCTTTCCGCTTCTGCTCTTTTCGCCAGTGAACAAACCATTGCCCTAACAACGGTGGATGACAACTTGTCTTTTGTGGCTAAAAAACCCACCACTTATTGGGAAACCCCTTCTTTGCGCGCCGGCGAATTTGCTGTATCGACCGGAACGCTTACGCTATTGAACAGCACCGATACCACCCGTGACATTACGTTTGAGCAGGTTGTTTTCCCCTACCATGACAGAGAGTTTTTGCTTTACTTAAACCACTTGCACTTGACGATTGAAAAAGACGGTGAACTGCTCTACGATGCTCCCTATAGTCACATCAACAATCCTGACGAAAAACCCCTTTTGGATGCCGTGCTTGCTGCGGGTGAAAGTTGTATGTACACCATTTCCCTTCGTTGCGACTACGCCTACACCGGTATGGCTTATACCAGTCCTGAAGTGTTGGAGTGGCAATTCAGCACACCGGTTGAACCGACCGAGAAAGAAATTCCCGTAGAGACGCCAACCCCACCCATCGGTGACCTGTTGTATCTCCAATGGGGTATTGCCGCTATTGTGACCGCTTTTATTTTTGCAGCCTTGATACGCCGAAAAAAAGAACAATAAGTAAAAAGCGGTAACGAGACAGCGTTACGGCTTTCTTTATTCTTCGGTTTTCAGTGCGGCAAGGCCCAGTTCGTTGAGTTGTGCCTCGTCAACAGGAGAGGGGCACGACGTCATGAGTTCCGTCATATTTTGGACCTTGGGATACGCTACCACGTCGCGAAGCGTAGCGGCACCGATCATCTGCATTACCAAACGATCAAGGCCAAGTGCCATACCGCCATGGGGCGGTGCGCCGTAGCGGAATGCATCCAGCAAATACCCGAATTTGGCATAAGCCACCTCGTCGGAAAGACCGAGCGAACGGAACATATGTTGTTGCAATTCGGGATCGGTAATACGGATGGATCCGCTCGCCAGTTCAATACCATTGAGAACCAAGTCGTATGCTTTCGCAAACACCTTGCCCGGATCCGTGTCCAAATACGGAATGCACTCATCAAGCGGTGAGGTGAACGGATGGTGCATCGCATCCCAACTTTCCGTTTCCGGATTCCACTCAAAGAACGGGAATTGCGTGATCCACAGCAAATTAAATCCTTGACGCGGAATGTGAAGGCGGTCAGCCACTTCCAAGCGGAGAGCACCCAAAATGGACAACACCAGCCGCGTGTCGGTATCGGCAATGATCAACACCGCGTCCCCTTGTTCGGCACCTACTTTTTCAAGCAGCGCGTTCATTTCCTCTTCTGAAAGGAACTTGCCGAACGAGGAGGCAATGCCATCCGCCGTCCAACGCACCCACGCCAGACCTTTGGCGCCAATTCCCTTGGCATGTTCGGTCAATTTATCAATTTCTTTACGGGAAAGCGTGGTAACGGCATCCTTGGCGACAATGGCGCGGACCGAGCCGCCGCCTTCAATTGCCGTGGTGAACACACCAAAACCGCAACCGCGCACCGTATCGGTAATATCACACAGTTCCATACCGAAGCGAGTATCGGGTTTATCGGAACCGAAACGTTCCATTGCTTCGGTATACGTCATACGCGGAAGCGGCATCGGCAGATCCACATTCAAAATCTCTTTGAAGATGTGTTTCATATACCCTTCACCGATGGCCAACACATCTTCGACATCCACAAACGACATTTCCATATCGATTTGCGTGAATTCAGGTTGGCGGTCGGCACGCAGATCCTCATCGCGGAAGCAACGTGCCAACTGAATATAGCGGTCAAAACCGGCCACCATCGACAATTGTTTGTACAACTGGGGCGATTGCGGAAGTGCATAGAAATCGCCTTTGTGCACACGGGATGGTACCAAGAAATCGCGTGCGCCTTCGGGCGTGGAACGCACCAAAATGGGAGTTTCCAGTTCAATAAACCCTTGTTCATCAAAATAGTCACGCGTGGCCTTGGCAATGCGGTGACGCAAGATAAGATTGCGTTGCAAATCGGGGCGGCGCAAATCCAAATAGCGGTATTTAAGACGCATCGCCTCTGCTGTATTGGAATTTTCCACAATTTCAAACGGCGGTGTTTCAGCCTTGTTCAAAATGCGCAGTTGAGTGACAAAAATCTCCACTTCGCCGGTGGGGATTTCGTTGTTGATAGAAGAGCGAACGCGCACCTCGCCCGTGGCCGCGAGAACATATTCACCACGCACGGCAAACGCTTTTTCGAAAATATCACGTGCGGTATTATCGTCAAACGCCAACTGCACAATGCCGGTGCGGTCACGCAAATCAATAAAAATCTATTGCCCTAGGTCACGCTGACGTTGCACCCAACCGAATACCGTTGCGGTTTCCCCTGCGTGTTCACGGCGAAATTCACCGCAATAGCGGGTCCGCTTCATTCCTTGAACCGTTTCCATTATCCGTTTTCCTCCATACTTTCGCTCAAAAGCTGTGTCATCGCCGCCATTTGACGGTCCAATGACTTGTTATATAACACGGTATACAGGCTTTCATCCAACTCGATTTCGGTCTGTTCACCGGTCTGCATATCCTTTAAATTCGCCTTGCCGCTTTCCAGTTCGTTATCACCCACCACAACGGTATACAGCGCGTGAATCTTATCGGCATATTTCATTTGTGCTTTCAAGCCACGGCCGACGGTATCGCATTCGGCAGACACACCACCTTCGCGCAACATCCGCGCAAGGGCAAAACAACGGCGTGCCGCGTTATCACCCATGGAGGCAAAATACACGTCGCAAGACGGTGGTTCGGGGAATGTTGCCTCTTGTGCTTTGAGCACCATCAGCAACCGTTCAAGCCCCATGGCAAAGCCAAGCGCGGGCAACTTGGGCCCCCCCATTTCTTGCGCCAAT
>JAZULW010000070.1:0-5937 GCA_045603285.1 Acutalibacteraceae bacterium
TTTATGTATTCGGTAAAAACAATTCGAAAATATAGGTGCGAAAACGCTGCTTGCCCTGTTTTACTTCTTCGGGAGAACGGAACGTCCACCCCACAGGGAAAGCGCCCAACGCGACGTTCACCGCCAGGGAAAGGCGGTGTGCATACTCGTGGTCGTACGACACGAAATCGGGACGGGACAAAAAGTTGAACAGTAACCGTGCTAACAGTCGTTGTAAAAGCGGTTCCCCTTTAAATCCCGAAGACAACTGTCCACGGCAAATATCGGGGCGATGTTTTCTATACCATGCCATTGCAAGGGGATAGAACGATTGGACCAGGTACAACCCTTGATAATCGCACAAAATGGCGTTCGCTGCTTCGCATAACGCGCGGTAGTTATTTCCGTTGCATTTCAATTCGATCAGCAGCGGCACTTGCCCGTCTATCGTTTTGAGCAATTCACGCAAAGTGGGAATGGTTTGGTCGGTTCCGTTTAAACGGTATTCGCGCAGTTCGGCAAGCGTCATCGTTTCAATGGTGCCGTCAACACCGCATACTCGCCTTAATTCGTTGTCGTGAAACACCACCACTTCGCCGTCGGCCGTGAGATGAATGTCGCATTCGGCGGCCAATCCCGCTTTTGCCGCTTGACGAAACGCGGCAAGCGAGTTTTCGGGGGTGTTGGCCGCCAAGTCGTGCAAGCCGCGGTGGGCAATATATCGCCCGTCTAATACGCGGCGGTGCGGATGCCGCCGTATGGCAGGGAAAACCAAAAACAAATACACAACAACAAGCGACAGGAGAACAAACAATACGGGAAGCATCGATTAGTCCTCCGTATCAAAATTTTCAAGGACACTGGTTTTGGGAAGTGGTTTGCTGTCGCCGTGTTTCACAAACAACATCGTGACGAAGGATAAGGCGGAAAACAACACTGCGTAGGGGAAGAGAATTTGATAACCCAGTCCCAAATTGTCCATAATAAAACCCGAAAGTAGCGGGGTGGTGATCTGTGCCGCCATAGAAAAGGTGTAATACAAACCGGTGTATTTCCCCACATCACTGCCGCTGCTCATTTCCACCACCATGGGGAAGGAGTTGACGTTGATGGCCGCCCAACCGATGCCCACCAAGGCAAATAAGACGTACATAACGGGGGTTTGGCGGTGAATGAAAAGGGCGGAGGCATAGCATGCCGTCATCACCGCAATGCCAATGAGCACGGTGGCTTTGCGCCCCAATTTGCCCGACAGGAAACCAAGGGGAACAAAGGCTATGATGGCCGATACGGTGGCCGCCATCAAATAGCCCGACGAAACGTTCGGGCCGGCGTTCCACATGGCAAGGCAATAGCGTGAAAACGCGGTAGTGACCGCGTTGTATGCCATAAACCACAAAAATACGGAACATAGAATTAAAATCAAACTGCGCAAAACGGGGCCGGAAAGTCTTTCCCCTTTTCCGGCAAGGGGTTCATCGGGTTCGTCGATCACGCCCGCTTCGGCCACCACTTTGTTCTCTTTGACGGTAAACACCATAATGAGCACGGCAACCAACATAAAGGTTGCTACGGCAAAGAAGATGGGCAAGAACGACTGTCCCTCCACGTATACCGATTCGCCTGCCGCGTTCTTTTCGCTTTTGAGCAAAAACATCATCGCGCCCATGGAAAAAATACCGCCGATGTAGCCGATTAAATTGATGATGGCGTTGGCCTTGCTGCGCAACGGCTTTGGTGTCACGTCGGGCATATAGGCAACAGCCGGTGTGCGGTAGATGGCCATCACGATAAGCAATACGAGCAAGGCGAAGAAAAAGCCCCAGAAATTGACCGCTTCGTGGAAAAAGGCCAAAATTACCATCAAGGCGACCGCCATCAACGTGCCAAACAGAATGTAGGGGGTGCGGCGGCCAAGACGGGTTTGCGTGCGGTCGGATATCGCACCGAAAAGCGGCAACATAAAAATGGCCAATACGTTGTCGATAGACATAATGGCATTGGCCGCAAAGGTGCCCAAATGAAAGGTGTTTTCAAGCGCAAACGGAATCACTTGGTCATAAAATTGCCAAAAGGCCAAAATAGACATAAAAGCAAAGCCGATGAGAATGGTACGCTTGTAATTCAACTTCATAAAAAGGCCTCCCTACCGATTGGCTTTTAACGTCGCGAACAATTTTACATTGTGCCGTTTCACCGAAGAGATCACGGTTCCCTCCAAACGGGTCAGCCATGCGTTTTTGGCGCGAATGGGGGCGAGCATCCATTTCATATACTGCGAATGGGGTTTGGAGGCAGCGGCGGCCGCTTGTGCGCGGTCAGTGGTGATGATGCGGCGAATTTCCGCTGTGCGTTCCTTGCCCGAAAGGGTGCACGCGGGGTTGGTGAGGTTTTCCACGCAGCCGATCAAACGTTCAATATAGCGGCGCGCCAAAAATTCGCGCGTAACGGCGTTGTCAATGTTCCAATACCGGTATAGTTCTTCTAACCAGTCGTGTTCTTCTTCACGTTTCTGATACATTTTGGGTTGGTATTTCGCCGTTTCGCTTTCCGCACGAGCACGCATAAAGTGATAGTATTTGTTATCGGTCACCACCACGCGCTCCACGTCGCGAATAAAACTCAAATTAAAGGGAAAATCGTCCCAAAACGTTTTGGGAAATAGCAATCTGTGCTCGCGGATATAGTCACCGTCATACAGTTTGTTCCACGGCGTGTAAAGCAAATTGCGGTCAAACAAACGATAGGCATTTTCGCGGAAGTCTTGTTGGCTTTCAAATACCTGTGATGGCACAAACATCTCTTGGGTGACGTACTCGGTATCGCTGTAATACGTGTCGATAAAATACCCCGTCACCACCAGTTGTGCACGGTGTTGTTCCGCCAAACGTACCATATCTTCAAGCATAGTGGGCTCTGCCCAGTCGTCCGAATCCAGAAAATAGAAATACTTGCCTTTGGCCTCGGGAATGGCTACGTTACGTGCTGCGGCCGCACCGCCGTTTTCGGTATGGAAAACGCGAATGCGCTTGTCTTTTGCGGCATATTCGTCGCAAATCTCACCGCTGCGGTCCTTGGTGCCGTCGTCAACGATTAAAAATTCATAGTCGGTAAAGGTTTGTGCTTGAATGCTTTCGATCGCTTTTCCCACAAACTTTTCCACGCCGTATACGGGCATAATAATGGAAACGGTCACTTCGTGTGCCATACAACGTCCTCCTTTGTCAATCCGCTAAAACAATTGGTCGGTCAAGGCCAGTGCCGAGGCAATCACTTTGTCCATATCGTAATACTTGTATTCCGCTAAACGGCCGCCAAACAACGTGTTTTTCTCTTTTTTGGCCAAGGCCGCATATTGCGCATACAACGCTTGGTTCTTTTCGTCGTTGACGGGATAATACGGTTCCATGCCACCGGTCCACGCGGTAGAATATTCTTTGGAAATCACGGTTTTCGGTTGCGTGCCGAACGCAAAGTGTTTGTGTTCAATAATACGGGTGTAGGGGGTGTCGCGGTCGGTGTAATTCATCACCGCCACACCTTGGTGGTTTTCCTTATCCAACACCTCGGTTTCAAACCGTACCGTGCGATATTCCAATTCACCGAAACAATAGTCAAAATACGCATCAATGGTGCCGGTGTATACCACCGTATCGGCCAAAGCGCGATAGGTGTCCGGGTCGTCAAGGAAATCCACGCCCGTCAACACGTCGGCATTTTTGAGCATTTTTTCAATCAACACGTTATACCCGCCGATGGGAATGCCCTGATAGCGGTCATTAAAATAGTTGTTGTCGTAGGTGAAGCGCACGGGCAACCGTTTAATGATGAAAGGGGGCAATTCCGTGCAAGGCCGTCCCCACTGTTTTTCGGTGTAATCTTTCACCAAGGCCTCGTAAATATCTTTGCCGATCAGCCGTATGGCTTGTTCTTCCAGGTTTTGCGGTTCACCCGTAAAAGCGGTACGCTGCTCTTCAATTTTGGCAAGTGCTTCCTCGGGGGTTACGACCCCCCACATTTGATAAAACGTGTTCATGTTGAAAGGGAGGTTGTACAGTTTCCCTTTGTAGTTAGCCACGGGGGAATTGGTGTAACGGTTAAATTCCCCAAGGGAGTTCACGTAATCCCACACGCGTTTGTCGTTGGTGTGAAAAATGTGGGCACCGTAGCGGTGCACCACAATGTCCTCCACCGTTTCGCAGTAAACGTTGCCGCCCACGTGAGCCCGTTTTTCAATCACCAAACACGCTTTTCCGTGTTTGGCGGCTTGGTGAGCCACCACGGAGCCGAACAGCCCGCTGCCGACAATTAACAAATCGTAATGTTTTAGCATAGTGTATTTACCTCATCCGAAATACAAACTCTTATCGGGGAATTCCGGCTCGCACGTGGTATGCAATCCCATTTTGCGAAGCGTGGAATAATCTCCCGAATGTAACAGTTGGGTGGAATGCAGATCGCAACCGCGCAGTTTAGGCAATTGTGCCACGGCGGCGGCCGCCGTTTCATCATCCGCCGCGCCGATATACAGCGCGGTAAGAACGTCGTCCAATTTGAGAACACTGCTTTGACTTTTTAATAATTGAATTTTCAGTTTCAGTACCGGCTCCAAAATTTTGGGGCTCATCAACAATACTTCCTTGGGAATATCCGCCATCACTTTAATAGCATTGAGCACCGCACCGCTGGAAGCGCTCATCAAACGGGTGGCTTTGCCGGTGATGATGCGCCCGTCGGGCAGTTGCACGGCCGCGGCAGGCGAGCAACACGCTTCTTTTTTCGCCAGTGCAGGCAACACGACGGGGCGGTCTTCCACTTTTAAGTTAAGTTGTTGCATCAACAGCTTGAGTTTTTCGACGATCTCGGGTTTTTCTTTGCCTTGTTTCACGTCGCAAAGGCCGTTGTAATACCGACGGATAATTTCTTGGCGGCTGGCTTCGCAACACACTTCATCGTCCACGATGGCATACCCCGCCATATTAACACCCATATCGGTGGGGCTGCAATAAAATTTGTCGTTCCCCGTAATGCGCGTAAGAATGGTGCGCACAATGGGAAAAGCCTCCACGTCGCGGTTGTAGTTAACGGTGGTAGTGCCGTACGCTTCCAGATGGAAGGGGTCGATCATATTCACGTCCTGAAGGTCGGCGGTGGCCGCCTCATACGCAAGGTTGACAGGATGTTTTAAGGGTAAATTCCAAATGGGGAAGGTTTCATACTTGCCGTAGCCGGCCACAATGCCGCGACGGTGTTCGTGGTATACTTGGGACAAACAAGTAGCCAATTTTCCGCTGCCGGGGCCGGGGGCGGTCACCACCACCAACGGTTTGGTGGTCACAATGTACGGGTTGGCGCCGTAACCTTCGTCACTCACAATGTAATCCACGTCCGCCGGATAGCCGGGGATGGGGCGGTGAATATAATTCTTCACACCGCGTGCGTTGAGTTTGCGAATAAAGGTATCGGCCGAAGCTTGTCCCGTATATTGCGTGATAACCACGCTGTTGACTTCAATGCCCAGTTCGGTAATGACGTCAATTTGGCGCAACAAGTCCATCTCGTAACTGATGCCGAGGTCGGCGCGGATTTTGGTTTTTTGAATGTTGGCGGCGCTGATACAAAACACCACTTCCGCTTGGTCACGCAATTCGCAAAGCAAACGGATTTTGGCATCCGGCTCAAAACCGGGCAATACGCGTGCCGCGTGATAGTCGTCAAACAATTTTCCCCCGAACTCCAGATACAGTTTCCCGTTAAAACGGGAAATGCGTTCCAGAATGTGCTCCTTTTGTTTGCTCATATACAGAGTATTGTCAAACCCCTTTTGCATAATACCACCCCAACTCAAAAAACTTCCCATAATAAACTTATTATATAACATTTATATAGCATACCAAAATTTGTGTATGTTTTCAAGAGGCAAATCAACAAAAAGCGGAGAGAGGAAAATCCTCTCTC
>JAZULW010000071.1:0-11161 GCA_045603285.1 Acutalibacteraceae bacterium
TTCAACGATGCTTACGGCGTGATGCCCGAAAAATTCGGCAACGTCACCAACGGTATTGCCCACCGCCGTTGGTTGTGCCAAGCCAACCCCGAACTCACCGCCTTCATTGCCGAGCACATTGGCGACGAATTTGTGTTGGACGCTTCTCATCTTGAAAAATTGGCACCGCTGGCAAACGACAAAGCCGTCACCGCAGAATTTATGGCAATCAAACGCCGCAACAAAGAAAGATTGGCGCAGTACATTGCCAAGAAAAACGGCATCACGGTGGATCCGAATTCGCTGTTTGACGTGCAGGTGAAACGCTTGCACGAATATAAGCGCCAACACTTAAACGGTTTGCACATCGTGGATGCCTATTTGCGCCTAAAAGAAAACCCGAATGCCGAGTTCACACCCCGCACCTACATTTTCGGTGCCAAATCCGCCCCCGGGTACTACCTTGCCAAGGAGATCATTCGGTTCCTGTGCAAACTGTCGAAAGAAATCGAAAACGACCCCGCCGTGCGCGATAAACTCAAGTTGGTATATCTGGAAGATTACCGCGTCACGCTGGCGGAACTGTTGATGCCGGCCGCGGATATCAGCGAACAGATCTCCCTTGCGGGCACCGAGGCAAGCGGCACGGGCAATATGAAACTGATGATGAACGGTGCCATCACCCTCGGCACGTTGGACGGTGCGAACGTGGAAATCTGCGAACAGGTGGGCGAAGAGAATATGTTCCTGTTCGGTATGCGTGAACACGAAGTCACCGCGCTCAAACAACGCGGCTACCGCCCGGGGGACTATTACCGCGACAACGAGCGCATCCGCCGCGCCATTGACTTTATGAACCGCGGTTTCGGCGGCCGCACCTACGGCGAGATCACCGACTCGCTCGTCAACCGCGACCCGTATATGGTGTTTGCCGATTTTGATGCCTATTGTGCCGCACAAGCGCGGTCGGGACAGGTGTATACCGATGCCGACGCGTGGGCCAAAATGGCGTTTCTCAACACGGCGCACAGTGGTCTGTTCGCGTCCGACCGTTCCATTGCGGACTATTCCGACACCATCTGGCACTGCCGCCCCGTCAAATAATTGTCCTTCACCCCCGACAACCGTCGGGGGTGTTTTTTTCTGCTCGGAATATCAAAAAAACACTTGACAGGGCCACCCCCGTGTGGTATTATGGTCTACGCTTGATGATACGCGGGTGTAGTTCAGTGGTAGAACCCCAGCCTTCCAAGCTGGTTGTGTGGGTTCGATTCCCATCACCCGCTCCACGATGAAATGTGCGCCTGTAGCTCAGCAGGATAGAGCATCTGCCTTCTAAGCAGAGGGTCAGGGGTTCGAGTCCCTTCAGGCGCGCCAAATATGGTGGGTGTAGCGTAGTTGGCCTAACGCGTCAGTTTGTGGCACTGAAGATCGTGGGTTCGAATCCCATCTCCCACCCCATACATTGGGCTGTAGTCTAGTGGCAGGACACGTGACTTTGACTCACGCCGTGATGGTTCGATTCCATCCAGCCCAGCCAACCCCCCGCGCGATTGCGCGGGGGTTTCTTTTCCCCTTTTTTCGTCAACTTTCTTGCTTTCTTGCCGGAAAAGTGGTATACTGAAATCAGCAACCACATACACTTACTCAAAGGGGGATTTTTTATGGAACTCGTCATTGTCTTGCTCGTCATCCTGGCTTGCCTTCTCATTTTCCCGAACATTCGCATCGTGCCGCAAGCGCAACAGTACGTCATTGAATTTCTCGGGAAATACCGCACCACGTGGGATGCGGGTATCCACGTAAAAATTCCGTTTTTGGAGCGTGTGGCCAAACGCATCACCCTCAAAGAACAGGTGATGGATTCGCCCCCGCAAGCCGTGATCACCAAAGATAACGTCACCATGCAGATCGATACCGTGGTGTTCTTCCGCATTTACGATGCCAAACTGTATGCCTACGGTGCCGTCAACCCCATCTCCGCACTCGAAAACCTGACCGCCACCACCTTGCGCAACTTGGTGGGCGAACTCGAACTGGACGGCACCCTCACCTCGCGCGATACCATCAACGGCAAAATGGCGGAATTTTTGGACGAAGCGACCGACCAATGGGGCATCAAAGTCAGCCGTGTGGAACTCAAAAACATCATTCCGCCCGCGGAAATTCAAAACGCGATGGAAAAACAAATGAAAGCCGAACGCGACCGCCGCGAAACCTTGTTGCAAGCGGAAGGCCATAAAGCCGCCTCCATCACCCGCGCAGAAGGCGAAAAACAAGCGATGATCCTCGCCGCCGAAGGCGAACGCGATGCCCGCATTGCGCGAGCGGAAGGCGAAGCGCGTGCCATCTACCTGTCCAAAAAGGCGGAGGCCGATGGTCTGCGCGCTTTGAAAGAAGCGGGTGTGGATGCCGCCGTGTTGGAATTGAAAAAATACGAAGCGCTGGTGCGTATGGCAGACGGCAAAGCCGCCAAGATCATCGTTCCCACCGATGCGGTGAACGCCACCAAAGCCAACGTGTTGTTTTCCGAAACCACGGGTTTGGGCAGTGTAACGGCCGAAGCACCCGAAGCACCTGCCACGGAAAAAGACGATCCCTGTTGCGACCGTTTCGAAAATTAACACAAGACAAAAAAACGGCCTCTCTGCGTGAGAGAGGCCGTTTTTTATTTCATTCTGTCTTCCAAATACGCGGCCGCGGTTTGGAGCGCGGCGGCATCGGGAAAACTGTGCCGATACAACTCCATCAGTACCGCCCCGTGGTAGTTTCGCGCTTTCAACACGTCACGCAATCGCCCAAAATCGAACGTGCCCGCACCGGGCAACAAACAGTCTTGCTCAGCGGTATGGTCGCTCACGTGCACGTGCACAATGGCATCGCCCATCGCCTCGGCCACCTGCTCCACCGTGTATGAGCACCGCACCGTCTGCTTCACGTCCAACACAAACGCGGCTTTTTCGCCGAGATTCTCACGCAATGCGCGAATGTATTCGAGGCTCTGAGCACGAAATCGAACCACGTTTTCCTGCGCCACGCGCACACCGAACGTCGCGCCGAGGTCGTATAACCGTTCGTACCGTTCCAGCGACTGTTCCACGGTCAGTTGGCTTTCTGCGCGGTCGCCGTGCAACACCACGTACCGCGCTCCCAGCCGCACCGCCGCTTCAAAATTGCGCTTGTAATTGTCCAGCATTTCGTCGGCACGCCTCTCGTAAATCGAGAACAAAAAATGCGGCTCCATAAAGGAAGTGTGCGGATGAATGGCGTGTGCCGTTGCCCCGTGTGCGTCCAACCGATGGTGCATCTCGTCCACAAACGGCGCTTCCAACTCGCACGCCGCGTTAAAAAACAGTTCCGTGTGCCGTATGCCAAGCCCCAATACCGTATCCAACGCTTCTTCCAACGGCAGCGGGTAAAAATTAGAGGTGGAGGCGCCAATCTTCATCGTCCTCGTTCCTTTCTCTTCATTTGCAAAAACGGTGAGCACCACCCCCAAAACGGGCGGTATTTTCCTTTATTGTATACCATCTTGACCAAAAATACAAATACTATATTGAATTTCGCACATTCCTATTGTATACTATTATTAGAAAGAAGGTTCCCCAATGGCTTTTGTTTGCTCCCTTTGTCCCCGCCGTTGCGGCGCCCTCCGTACCGAAACGGAAGGCCACGGCTTTTGCCGTATGCCCGCCACACCCGTGCTGGCACGCGCCGCATTGCATTTTGGCGAAGAACCGTGTTTAAGCGGCGGCGGTGGTTCGGGCACGGTGTTTTTCAGCGGTTGCCCCTTGCGGTGCGGCTTTTGTCAAAACCACGAAATCAGCCGCGCCCCCGTGGGCAAGGCGGTGTCCTCCTCGCGTTTGGCGGATATTTTTCGCGAGTTGGTCGCGCAGGGTGCCGCCAACATCAACCTTGTCAATCCCACACACTATGCAAAAGTCATCCGCGAAGCCCTCGCCCTGTACCGTCCGCCCGTTCCGGTGGTATACAACAGCGGTGGCTACGAACGCGTGGAAACGCTTCGTTCTTTGGAGGGGCTTGTAGACGTCTATTTGCCCGATTTAAAATACGTTTCTCCCGCCTTGGCGGGCGCGCTTTCGGGCGCTTCGGATTATCCCGATTTCGCGTGTGCGGCGGTGCTGGAAATGGCACGGCAAACGGGGCCGGCGCAAGTTGACCAACGTGGCCTGCTCACACGCGGCACGATGGTGCGGCATCTCGTCTTGCCGGGTCACACGGCCCAATCGATAGCGGTTATTGACTGGCTATCCGCCCATCTCCCGCACGGAAGTTTGGTCAGTTTACTGTTTCAGTATACTCCGATGGGCGCGATGGACGGGTTCCCCGAGCTGTCCCGTCGGCTCACCAAACGCGAGTGCGACAAGGTGTGGCAACACTTAGCCAACACAACGTTAGAAGGTTACGTGCAAGACCGCGAAAGCGCGGGCACGGAGATGATCCCCCATTTTGATATGACAGGAGTGTGAATAAGGTGGCCGAGTTTTTAAAACGCAGCTGGGCCGAGATTCGGCTTGGCGCCATCCAACACAACTACCGCGCCGTGCGTGCCCGTCTGGCGGACGGGTGCCGTATGATGGCGGTGGTAAAAGCCGACGGCTACGGCCACGGCGACGTGCAGACCGCCACCGTGTTGCAGCAAGCAGGGGTGGAATGGTTCGGTGTATCCAATTTGGAAGAAGCCATTCATCTGCGTGAAGGCGGCATTTCCCGCCCCATTCTCATTTTGTCCTATACGCCCCCTGAGGAAGCGGCTCGCTTGGCGCAGTTTTCCATCACGCAGTCGGTCATCAGCGGGGAATATGCCATCCGCTTAAACGAAGCGGCCGCCGCAGCAGGCGTAACGGTGGAGGCTCACATCAAATTGGATACGGGAATGTCCCGTGTGGGCTTTTTCTATCACGACGAGCAAACCGACCGCGCGGTTATTGACGACATCGCGCAAAGCTGCGCCTTGCCCCATCTGTCGGTGAGCGGCATCTTTACCCACTTCTCTTGCGCCGACGAGGAAGAGGGCGAACCCGTCACGCGCCGTCAATTCGCCCTGTTCGGCGATGCGGTCTCGCGATTGGAAACACGCGGCGTCACCTTTGCGCTCAAACATTGTTGCAACAGCGCCGCCACCTTGCGCTTTCCCGATATGCATCTCGATATGGTGCGCCCCGGCATTATCCTGTATGGTCTGGCACCGTCGCCGTTTTTACAGGGCGAGGCGCCGCTGACCCCCGCGATGACCCTCAAAACGGTGGTGTCGCAAGTAAAATCCGTGCCCGGCGGCGCATCGGTCAGTTACGGGCGCACGTATACCGCTGAGCGCGAAACGCTCACCGCGACCGTCCCCATCGGCTATGCCGACGGCTATCCCCGCACCTTATCCAACACCGCCCAAATGTTGATAAACGGCCGCCGCGCACCCCTCATCGGCCGCATTTGTATGGACCAATGTGTGCTCGACGTCACCGGCATTCCCAACGTGGCGGAAGGAATTCCCGTGACGGTGTTCGGTGAAAGTGACGGCGCGGTGCTGTCGGCAAACGAAGTGGCCGCACAGGCGGGCACCATCAACTACGAAATCGTTTGTTGCATCGGCAAACGCGTGCCGCGTGTGTTTTGTTAAGCATTTTCACAACGATTGGAGGCTTTGGGAATGACACCTTTTGTGCCCACGGTTTTAAAACGCGAAATTGAAATCGAATCGGTCGTCACGTTGCACTACTTTGAACACGCCAAAAACTACGTGTTCGGCGGCGAACGGCACGATTTTTGGGAACTGGTATACGTGGATAAAGGGCGGTTGGAAGTGATTGCCGAAAACAACGGCTATGAATTGCAACAAGGCCAAATGATCTTCCACCAACCCAACGAATTCCATAACTTGTACGGCAACGGGGAAGTCGCCCCCAACGTGGTGGTGTTCACCTTTGTGTGTCATTCCCCCGCCATGTCCTTTTTTAAACATAAAATTGCCTATGCCACCGCCCGTCAACGCGATTTGATGGCGCAGATCATCAAAGAGGCGCGCACCGCCTTTTCCAACCCGATGGGCGACCCGTATACCGTGGAACTGGAGCGCAGCAAAAACGCGCCGTTCGGGGCGGAACAGATGATCTCCCTGCAACTGGAAATGTTGCTTCTCGATATGATCCGCAACGAAATGCCGCTGGAACAACGCCCCAAAACCTCGTCGTCCATCAAGCACCGTTCCGATTGCGACTTGGTGCTGCGCATCCAACAATATATGGAAGAGCATTTGTGCGATTCGCTCTCGTTTTCGGATATTTGTCAATTTTCCGCGCAGAGCGCCACCAACCTCAAAACCATTTTCAAATCGGTTACGGGCAAAGGCGTGATGGAATACTACCGCGACTTAAAAATCGTGCAGGCCAAAATTCTGCTGCGCGAGGGCGCGGGCAACATCACCCAAATCGCCGATAAATTGGGATATTCGTCGGTACACTATTTCTCCCGTCATTTTAAGCAAGAAACGGGAATGACCCCGCGCGAATATACGCTGTCCGTTCAGGCAAAATAGTAGTAACGACAAGATAGGGAGTATACGATGGTAACACGAGATAACCGAAAAGTGGTATTGGTCGGCACGGGTATGGTGGGCATGAGTTATGCGTACGCGCTTCTCAACCAAGGCGTGTGTGACGAACTGGTGCTCATTGACGTCAACAAACAACGAGCCGAGGGCGAAGCGATGGACTTAAACCTCGGTTTGGCCTTTGCCCCCACCACCATGAAAATTTACGTGGGTTCTTATCACGACTGCACCGATGCCGATATTGTCGTCATCTGCGCGGGCGTCGCGCAAAAACCGGGCGAATCGCGGCGCGACCTTCTGGGGCGCAACGCGGCGGTGTTCCGTTCCATTGTGGAACCCGTGGTGCGTTCGGGGTTTAACGGCATCTTTTTAATTGCCACCAACCCCGTGGACATTATGACACGCATCACGTGTCACCTTTCCGGTTTTAATCCGCGCCGCGTCATCGGCAGCGGTACGGTGCTGGATACCGCGCGGCTGCGCTTTTTGGTGGGCGAACAGTTCACGGTCGATGCGCGCAACGTCCACGCCTACGTCATCGGCGAACACGGGGACAGCGAGTTTGTCCCGTGGTCGCAAGCCTTTATTGCCACCAGCCCGGTTTTGGACTTGTGCGAGCAAGACGGGGGCGACTGTTGCGAGTGTGACCTGCAACGCATCGAACACGAGGTGCGCGATGCCGCGGGCAAAATCATTCTTGCCAAAAACGCCACCTACTACGGCATCGGCATGTCGCTTGTGCGCATCACCAAAGCCATCTTGGGAGACGAAAACAGCGTGCTCACCGTGTCCGCTATGTTGCACGGCGAATACGGCGAAAACAACGTATACGTCGGGGTTCCTTGCGTGGTCAACCGCAACGGTATCCGCCGTGTCCTCCCGATGACTCTGAGCGAGGAAGAACAGTCCCGTTTCCACAACTCGTGTGAAACCCTTCGTACCATTTACGACGAAGTGGAACTGTAATCGCTTTCCCTACCAACAAAAAACGGAGAAGGAACCCGAGTTCCTTCTCCGTTTTTATGGTTATTTCAACAACGCTTCCACCGCATCCACCGCGGGAGCAATGTCGTCACACACCGCGCGTTCAATTTCTCCTTCGTCACACAAACGGGAAATGTTCGCGTCCATCGGCAACTTGGCAAGCAGGGGGATGTTCATCTCGGCCGCGGCTTTGTCCAGGCCGTTTTCTTCGCCGAACAAGTGCAGTTTTTTGCCGCAGTCGGGGCAGGTAATGTAACTCATATTTTCCACCAACCCCACCACGGGAATGTTGAGCAGATCCGCCATCGTTTTGGCTTTTCCCACCACCATCTGCACCAGCGATTGGGGGGTGGACACCACCACCGCCGCATCCACCGGCAACGACTGATACACCGTCAGCGGCACGTCACCCGTTCCGGGGGGCATATCGATGAACAGCACGTCCAGATCGCCCCACACCACGTCGGTCCAGAACTGGGTAACCGCGCCCGCGAGCACGGGACCGCGCCACACCACGGGCTGCGTTTCGTCTTGCAACAAGAGGTTGATGGACATCACCTTGATGTTCATATGCGTTTCGGCAGGCAAAATACCCAGTTCGCTGCCTTGCGCTTTCATATGCAAACCAAAGGCTTTGGGAATGGACGGGCCGGTAATATCGGCGTCCAAAATCCCCACTTTGTAACCGCGGCGCGCCATCATCACCGCCAAAAGCGAGGTAACGGACGATTTGCCCACACCGCCTTTGCCGCTGCCCACGGCGACCACTTTTTTGATGCTGCTGAATTCGTTTAATTTTGCATGCAAGTCTTGTTCGCGTTCGCTGCAATTTTGCGAACAGGTGCTGCAATTATGGGTGCATTCGCTCACAACGATTCCTCCTAAAAAGCAATGATGTCAGTATACGCCCTTTTTCGGAAAAAATCAAGAGGTGAGATTTTCGATCCACGAAAGCAATTCCTCTTCGCCCTTTACCACAATTCCCTCGGCAAGCTCGGCTTGTATTTCGGGCGGCAACGAGGCCACCGCCACGTCATACACCTCCAGCGGCGTATCGTTTCCCTCTTCAAACCGCGCCACCTGTCCGTTGTATTCGCGCAACGTCTGCGCCGTCACGACGGGGGTATCGCTTTCTTTCAAATCAACGGGCGGTTTGGATTCTTTCGGCAAAAACGACCCCGCCCACAACGCCCCGCCGATGAGGATCAAACACGCAATGACGGCAGGCAACCAACGGTCGTGCTCGGATTTAAAATTATTCCACGGCATAAAGTAACTCCTTTTGAGGCATATTCTCAAAAGATAGTGTGCGCCCCCGCCAAGGCGTTATACAAGGTGTTTGCAATTTTGTTATTTGACATTTTTTCGGTTTTGCTATAAGATACTCTTGTATCATTCCAAGGAGGAACGTCTATGCGTAATCGAATCAAAGCCATTGGCGCAACGGTGGGCAGAGTGTTGCTCACCGTCGGTCTTGTGCTTGTCATAACGGGCTGCATCGTCGCGTGCGTGCTTACGGTATACATCGCGTCCAACTTTAACGGGCAAAGCAACCTGCCCGACGTGGATGCCATCAACGAAAACCAAACCAGCATCGTGATGACCTACAACAAAACCTCCAACCGCTACGAAGAATACCAGCGTCTGCAAGGCATCAACCGCGTGTGGGTCGACTACGAAGACATTCCCGCCAACCTCATCAACGCCGTTATCGCCATTGAGGACGAGCGGTTTAACGAACACTACGGTGTGGACTGGAAGCGCACCATTTTGGCGGTTGCCAACCTCATTTTGCATTTTAACGACACCGAGTTTGGCGGTTCCACCATCACGCAACAACTTGTAAAAAACTTAAATGACGACGACGATAAGAGCATTCAGCGGAAAATTCGTGAGATTCTCACCGCCATTGAAATGGAATCGGTCTACACAAAACCCGAAATTTTGCAGGCCTACCTCAACATTTTGCCCCTCACGGGCGACATTGAGGGCGTCGGCGCGGGCGCGCAGTACTACTTTGCCAAAAACGTGGGCGAACTCTCCATTGCACAATGCGCCGCCTTGGCCAGCATCACCAACAACCCCGCGCGGTACGACCCGTATAAGCATCCCAAAGAACTGCAACGTCGCCAACGCACGGTGCTGTATAAGATGCACGAATTGGGTATGATCACGACCGATGAATACCAGCAAGCACTGGGTGAAGAACTGTATTTCAAAAAAGGCTTTGAACGCTCCTCGGTGTACGACTACTATACCGATATGCTCATTGACGACGTGGCCGAAGCCCTTGTGAAAACTTACGGCTACACCGAAACTCACGCCAAAAATATGGTGTTATACGGCGGCCTCACCATCTATTCGTGCGAAGACCCCGAACTGCAAGCCAAAGCCGAGGCGATCTATGCCAGCGATGCCAATTTCCCCGACCCGCGCGAGACCGACGAAGAACAACCGCAAGCCGCCATCTACGTGATGGACTACACAGGCAAATGTGTGGCGGTGGTGGGGGGCCGCGGCGAAAAAACCGCCAACCGCATCTTAAACCGCGCCACCTCTTCGATGCGCCAACCGGGTTCGGCGATGAAACCCATTGCGGTGTATGCCCCCGCGGTTCAACTGAACCTTATTCATTTCTCCTCTCAAATTCCCGATTGTTACATCACCCTGCGTGACGGCACCAAATGGCCCAAAAACTACGGCCAAAGCCGCCCGACCGATTCGGGAATGTCGTGGGTGGACAACGCCCTTCAAAACTCCAAAAACACCGTTCCCGCGCAAATTATGTTGTCCCTCACCCCGCAACGTTCGTTTAATTTCGTAACGGGTTCACTCAACCTCACCACCCTCGTTACGTCCAATAAAAACGGCAATACCGACATCGACTACGCGCCCCTTTGCCTCGGCGGTCTGACACAAGGTGTGTACCCGCGTGAGATTGCCGCCGCCTACCAAGTATTCGGCAACGGCGGGTATTACAACAAACCCTATTCGTTCACCAAAGTGGTGCAAAACGGGGAAGTCATTTTGGAAAACGGTTCCTCGCCCGTACAGGTGCTGGATACGGATTCCGCCTACGTGATGAACCGGTTGTTGCAAAACGTGGTACAGGGCGAGTATCAAGCCACCGCCCGTCATATCAAAGATTCGTGGAAAGGGTGGGAAGTGTTTGCCAAAACGGGTACCACCCAACAAAACAACGACGTTTGGCTGGTAGGCGGTACGCCGAAGTACGTGGCGGCCAGTTGGTTTGGGTATGACCAAAACCAAGAACTCACCAGCAAGCAAACCTCCGCCGCACGCAATTTGTGGAACAAGGTGATGCTCGAACTCCACAAAGACCTTGAGCCGATGAACTTTGACGCCGTGGTGGGCACCACCGTGGAGCGCGAATACTGTACCGCAACGGGGCTCCTCGCAACCGATGCTTGCCCCAAAACGCACACGGGCGTGTATAAACCCAACCAATTGCCCGAAGCGTGTACCAAACACGCGGGCACCCCTCTGGGTGAAGAACCCACCACCCCGCCGTCAACGGACGACCCCTCTGCCGTAGATCCGTCCGCTTCCACCGACGGCACCACCGCGGCAACCACTGCCGCCCCGTAACAGTAAGCAAAAGCACCGCCC
>JAZULW010000072.1:0-6377 GCA_045603285.1 Acutalibacteraceae bacterium
AAGTCGTGGGGGTTGCCACCGTGCGCGAGGCGTATGAGAAAGTATAAATAAAAAACAACACCCGACCGTGAATACCACGGTCGGGTGTTTTGTTGATAGGTTATTCCTTTACGATCGGCAGAGAAGGATCCCACACGACGATTTCTTTAAAGGGGACGTTGTGGGGGGTATCCAGCCACGTGATCGTCATTTGCAGACCTTTGTATGCAAACGAGAGGGTATATTCCGGGCGGTCGTTATAATCACTGTAAGCGTAGTAAGGTTCACCCAGTTCCACTTCCTCGCCGATGGCCGAAACGAGATCCGGATAGGACATATGCCGCGTGATGTCGCCGAGGATGGGGTTATCCACCGCATAGGAGACGGCGTACTTCAGTACGTTACTATCGGCAGGATCGTCGTAGTAGCCGCCCGCCAACACCAGCTCCATACCGTAGCGACTGTAAAACATCGAGGAGGAGCCTTTGTAGCCGATAAACTCAAAGTCTTCGCCAAAGGTCTTTTTGGCCTCGCCCACGGTCTTGCCGATAAAAGAAGCAATCGGTGCGGGGGTGTTGGGATCCGGAGGGGTTGTTGTCACGGTCGTGGTGGTGTCGGTGCCGCCGGTCGGCGTGAAGGCATCACACCCCGTGAGGGTGACCGAAACAAAAAGAGTCAATACACACATCACACGGGACAGGGAAACAACCAAACTCGTTCTTCTTGTCATACAGATACCTCCTCAATCGTTTAGAACGTGAAATGCTCGAATGCATATGCCACGCCGCCGTCGGTGCACGGAAGAGTGACAAAATCGGCCAATGCCTTGATATCGTCGTGTGCGTTGCCCATCACCACCGAAATGCCCGCGTATTCCAGCATCGCGGCATCGTTGGCACTGTCGCCGAACGCAATGGCGCGCTCGCGCGGGATGCCAAGGGCGTGCAACACGTGCGCCATACCCGTTGCTTTGGAGCAACCCATCGGAACGGCTTCGTAGTAGGTGGGGTGTTCAATGAGCGACAGGTGTGCCTCGATGAGCGCTTTCATATCGGGTGGCATCGGGGCACCGTAGATAGTGAGTTTGGACACCACTTCCTCGCCGTAGCGCGCATACCAGTCTTCGGCGGTGCGAATGAGGGGATAATCGCGCAACACTTTATGGTCACGTGGGGAAGCCAGTTGCACCATACAGCGTTCGGTTTCGAGGATGAGCGTTTCGTCCGCATCTTCAAAGCGGCGCAAAAGGGGGTCGAGTTGTGCGGGAGTGACAAACGAGCGGAACAACATTTCGTCACCAAGGGTGACGTGGGCGCCGCCGCCCGACACGATCCCGTCAAACCCGATGTCCAGCACGGCATCGTACAAATACCCGCACGAACGGCCGGTACACAAAAAGACATAGTTGCCCGCGGCACGAAAGGCGCGGATTGCCTGTGCATCACAAGCAAGAGGCGGGTTGTTGCCTGTGGCAAGCGTGCCGTCTAAATCGAAAAAAGCAGCAAAAGGAAGTTTCATACAAACCTCAAATTAAGGTGAAGATCGGTTTAAAGCCCATCAGTGCCAGAGAAAGCAACCCTACATACAACAGGGTGGCGGGCAAACCGCGGAAGGCGGGCGGTGTATCGGGGTTGTCAATACGGGAGATGCCCTCTGCGGTGATGGCGGAAAGCAGTACAAAGCCCAGTGCGGAACCGAGAGCCAACCCGACGGCAGAGAAGAAGTCCATCGACGTTTGGTAGTTGACTACCAAAGCTACCCCGACCACCAAGTTGTTGAACGCGGCAAGCGGCAACAAATGTTTTACGTGGCGGTACCAGTCGGACGCAAAGCGAACGAGCAACAGCGAGGCCACTACATAGAGAATGACCGTGATTGCCACGATGCACACAGGACGGAAGATGAGCCACACCCACGTGACGGGGACGGCTTTATCGAGCGGAAAGAACAAGGCGGTGGTGACAACCGAAAAGGGGACAAGCAACAGCAAAAACAGGTTGCGCTGACGGGGGCGGCGCACCACTTTTAACATAGAGGAAACGCCAAGACCCGTGGTGAGGGGGAGGTTTTGCATGGTGGCGGCCACCAACAGCCAAAGGAGCATTTTACCAAAAGAATTCATGCCGCCTCCTCCTTTCGCGCGGCCAAGCGGCCAAGCAACAGTTTGAACCATTGTAAGGCAGCGGCCATAAATCCAAGCAGTAAAAATCCAATGAACGGATGTGCGGCTTCCGGGAAGCGTGCCTCATAGCCGAGAGGGATGTTCCAAAGAGTGCCGTAGATAGCCATTTCGCGCAAGGCAGACGATAGGCACAACACCAGCGAAAACCCGAGTGACGAGCCAACCGCATCTGCCAAAGCCACAAGCGGCGAAAGGGATACGCTCAAGGTAGTCGCACGATAGGTGAACAAGGTGTTCACCGCCATCAGCGGCAAAAAGACATACAACGCGGCATACAGTTCGGGCGACACGATAAAGTGCAGGGCAAACGTGGTGCCCAGCAACAGAAGGGATGAAAGGAGTGTGTAGAGAGCAGGGCGAAGCCACACGGCGCATTTGTTGCCGAACAGGGCAAGCAAAAGACTGACGGGAACCAGCACCGCCGTGGTGCATACCGAAAGGGCCACCCCGTTTTGCAAGGTGGTGCCGACGGCCAAAATCGGGCACAAGCCCGCGGCCTGGATCAGCACGATGTTATTAAACAAAAACGAATCCCAAAACGTGGCGACGGGTGAAGGTTTGTTCATCGGTTCATCACCTCCGATAGGGCATCGGCAAGGCGCCAACAGGTGCGGTCAAGCACCGGCGCAAACGCGTTGACAAGCAACATGGCAAAGAATTCACAACATTCAAAACGGCCGAAATGCCGCAAGGACATCACCAATATGGCGGCTAACACACCGTAGCACACGCGTGCAAGCCAATGGCGAGGCGCGGTAACGGGGTCGCAAAGCAAAAACACACCCGTGAACAACAACAGGCCGGTGCACAGTTCGGTCAACACCGCGGTGGGGGAGGAGGAACGGGGAAAGCACCACGCAAGCAAGGCGCAAGTGGCCACATAGGGCGTGGTGATGAGAAGCGAGGAGGAGCCGCGCATCCACAAATACAACGCGCAAGCGAGCAGGATGATGACACCGGCCGAGCCGATGGGACCCGCAAAGTTACCCGTGATGAGCGAGAGCCAATCCACCGAAGCGGTGGCGTTGTGCGACAATTGTGCCGCGGGGGAAAGTGCCGTGACGACCGAAGCGGTGTCCACAAGCGGCAAGGAGGTGTTGAGTGCGGGGTCGGGGTAGGTGAACAGGCGCGTGGGAAAACAGATGGTGCAAAACGCAAGCCCTGCCGCGGCGGGGTTGAACACGTTGCGCCCCGTACCGCCAAACGGCATTTTCACCACACCGATGGCAAACAAGGAGCCCATGATCGGCACCCAAAACGGGGTGAGGGGGGACATCATACAACCGATGAGAGCACCCGTAACGGCGGACGTGCCGTCGTTTAAGGACGGGCGGTGGTGCGCAAAGAGAGCACACAATGCTTCGGTGAGTACGGCGGTGACAAGACCGATAAGCACCAGCAACAGCGGGCGCACTCCGTAATACAGGCACGAAAAGACAACCAGCGGGAACAAACAAAGCAGTACGCCACCCGCTTGGTAGTACGGGCGCTCAATACGGCGAAGATGAGGAGAAGCAGACGGTTTAAGCATCGGAATCCTCCTTTAAGTTGAGCAGGATGGTGTTGTCTGTCCGTGCGGCTTCCAACACGGTGGCGGTAAGTTCCAAATTACACGGACAAACGTACGAACACGCGCCGCATCCGTCACAACGATGCGCGGACAGGGTGGCCAATTGTTCGTCGTGCATATTTTCGAAACGGCGATAAATCTCAAATGGCAACAAACCGGCGTGGCACGAACGCACGCAACGGCCACAACCGATACACGCACGGGGAGATTCCAATTTGGTGGGGCGGTGGGCAAACGCGAGCACGCACGTCATACCGGGGAGGACGGGCACGTCCTGTGTGAGAGAGGCGACTCCCGTCATAATATCGCCCAAAATGAGATATTCGGGGTCGCACGAAAGGCCGCAACGGCGCAGCAGCTCCTGCACCGAGGTGCCAAACGGGACTTGCAGATTTTGCGGACGTTTCACTGCATCACCCGATACGGTGAGAATGGCGGTGGTTTGCGCTTCGCCGAGCCGCACGGCGCGGGAAAGAGCCAAACACGCTTGCACACCGATGCGCCGTACGACGGCATTTTTGGGAACAAACACCTCGCCGTTTTTGCGGCCGCGGCGCACGGGCTCTTTGATGGGATAGCGCGAATCCGCTGCAAAAAAGCGGTGTTTCCCCACGCGCAGTGACAGCGAACGGCGGCGACTGGGGGACAGGCACGCGGCGATATGATAGCCGTTTGTGCCCGCGCACGCGGCGGCGAGCGAAAGCCCGTCGAGCACTTCTTCGGCATAGCTCCGCAACGTGGCCCACGCGGAAGAGGAATACGGTTGCACTTCCACACCGTCTGCCACCACAAAATGGGTGGAGGTTTCTTGCCATTCGCGCAGTTTGAGCATGAGGGGAACGCCGTCCAATTCGTCAATGATGCCGGCCGATTCGGCGGCTTCCAAAATGGTTTCGGCGGTGATTACGTGGTTTTCGGGAACGGCTACGGGTTCGGCGGTATCGGACAGACAGTCGATGACGGCACAAGGCAATTCGCCGTACAGTGGGTGGTTGACGGTTTTTTCGCCGCTCACCACGCCCGTTACGCTGGAACGAACCGCCGAAAACGGCTCGCCCTGCACTTCGGACAACAAACTACCTCGACGCACTGTATCGTATAGAAACACCGACGGCGAAACGGGCGCCGAGGTGGGATAGGCGAACGGAAGCACGACCTGCGCCACGTCGGTCAATTCGGCAGTGGGCAGCAGAGCCGCAGGTTTCTTATGAAAGGTGAGGTGAATGCCTTTGTAAGGGGCCATAAAAACACTCCTTTGGGACAAAGGGATCGCGATTGGCAAAATTTAATCTCTTGCCAACGGCTTGTACGGCTAATATGATAATAAGAGAAGAACACCCAAAAAAAGGGGGGGATACCCGTGAAGATGGAATCGCTGCGCGACGGCGCACTGAAAATATGGATGACCGAGAACGATATGCGGCGGTGGGGGTTGCGGTTTGAACAACTCGGCGCACACGACCGTGCGACGGATGCCGCTGTGACGAAACTGTTACAAGTGGCACGGGGACGGGCCGTGTTGCCCGAAACGGGGGCAATGACAGTGGAAGCGGTTCCGCTGGAAGAGGGGTGCATCCTCTTGTTTACACCGCGGCGCAAACTGCCGCCGTGCCGTATGCCGCCCGCGAAAGTGTTTGCACTGCAAAATGCGAACCATGTGTTGCAATTGGGGCAGTATTTGACGGCGGTCAAGCGGGTGCCTACCGCCTCGTTGTATCGGTGGGGTGAGGAATACCGCTTAATTCTCTATCCGGGGTTGTGCGCGTGGCAGGAATTTTGCCGACGGTTGGAGGAATTTGCCGAGCCGATCGGCGAGGGAGACGTGGCGGCCGCATTTGTGGAAGAATACGGCATTCCCGTTGCTATCGGCAATGCACTTACCCGATTGCGTGAAGCATTTTAACGAGGGCGGCCGGGTCTTTCGCATTGAAAAGGGCACTGCCCACCACGGCGATATCGGCACCCGCATCGGCCACAAGCCGTGCGGTGTCGGGCGCAATGCCGCCGTCCACCTCAATGGAAACGGACAGGCCGCGACGGTCGATCTCGGCACGCAACGCGGCAATTTTCGGCAACATATCGGCCATAAATTTTTGGCCGCCGAAACCGGGCTCTACCGTCATCACCAGCACCATATCCAAGCGGTCCAGATACGGAAAAACCGCTTCGGCAGGGGTGTTTGGTTTGAGGGTGAGGGCCGTTTTTTTGCCGTGGTTTTGAATGGCGGTAAGCGTTTCCTCGATGGGAGAATCACTTTCCACGTGGAAGTTGATGAGATCGGCTCCCGCTTTCGCAAAGGCATCCACAAGGCGGTGCGGGTATTGCATCATCAAATGCACGTCAAACGGCAAATCCGTAAGCGGGCGAAGCCGCGCGATGACGGGTGGACCGAACGTTAAGTTGGGCACGAACACGCCGTCCATCACGTCAAGGTGCAACAAATCGGCACCCGAACGGACAACGAAATCGATCTCGTGGTCAAGATGCGCAAAATCACACGTGAGAATGGAAGGGGAAACCAGCATAGAGAACCTCTTTTCCCGAGAAGGCAACACTCCTCGAAGATAATAACTGTTCTTATTTTACCTTATTTTCGCCAAAAGGTCAAGTGGGGCGGCCCGTGCAAATAAATGGACAAAAAGAAAA
>JAZULW010000073.1:0-8842 GCA_045603285.1 Acutalibacteraceae bacterium
AAGGAGTAACCGTATGCGCGTGTTAATGACAGGCGGCGGCACGGCAGGGCACATCAACCCGGCGTTGAGCATCGCGGCCAAAATCAAAGAAGAATGTCCCGATGCCGAAATATTGTTTGTGGGTGCCACGGGGCGAATGGAAACGACCTTGGTTCCTAAAGCGGGATACCCCCTCAAAACGGTCACGGTGGAGGGATTTCAGCGCAAACTTACCCCTCAAAACGTGATGAAAAACGTAAAGGCGGCGGTGCACGCGGTAACAGCGGGGGTAGCCGCCGCGAAAATCATCCGTGATTTTGGCCCCGATATTGCCATTGGGACTGGCGGATACGTGTGCGGCCCTGTGTTGCAACAGGCCGCCAAAATGGGGATTCCCGTGCTGGTGCACGAATCCAACGCCTACCCCGGTGTCACCACCAAGTTGTTGGCACGCACGGCCAAAGCCGTGATGTTGCCCACCGAGTCGGCGCGGCGGTATCTCCCTGCAGGTGCCAACGCCGTGGTCACGGGCAACCCGTTGCGGCAAGGCTTTGCCGCACCCGACCGCGCCGCCGCACGGCGCGAACTCGGGGTGGACGAACGGCCGCTGGTGCTGTCGTTCGGCGGCAGTCTGGGCGCCCGTCCGCTTAACGAGGCAATGGCGGCGGTGTTGCGCCGTAACCAAAGCGAACAACGGTTGCAGTTCATTGTGGGTACGGGGCGCGGCATCAACTACGAACGCACAGTGAAGTTACTGGAAGAATACGGTGTCGTGCCCGACGGCGTGCACGTGCGCGTGTTGGAATACATTGACGATATGCCGCGCTGTATGGCGGCGGCGGACGTGGTGGTGTCGCGTTGTGGCGCCATGACGCTCAGTGAACTTCCCGCCATGCGCAAACCGTCCATTCTCATTCCGTCGCCGTACGTGGCGGAAAATCATCAGTACCACAACGCCAAAGCGTTGGCCGATCGCGGCGCGGCGGTGTGCATCGAAGAAAAAGAGTTGACAGACGAGCGGTTATGGGATACGCTGAATGAAATCGCCCTTTCATCGGACCGTCTTGCCGCGATGAGCGAGGCGGCGGCCGAGGCGGCGGTTTCGGACGCAACCGACCGCATTTGGCAGGTCATTCAAGAAACCTTGGCAACCGCTTAAGGCCAAAATCATCACCCTCTTGGCGACAATCTCATACAATGGTACGTAATCATCTTTTGTAAAAAGGGGTGCGTATCTATGACAAGACTTGTTGTTGAAGGGGGACACCGCCTGGGCGGAATCGTACATATTCACGGCGCGAAAAACAGCGCGCTTCCCATTTTGGCCGCCACGGTGCTCGTAAACGGCACGTGCCGTATCGAAAATTGTCCGCAACTGTCGGACGTTTCGGCGGCTGTCGCCATTTTGGAACATTTGGGATGCGCCGTCACGCGCGAAAACCATACCGTCACGGTAGATGCCACGGGTGTTTGCCGCGGCGACATTCCCGATACCCTGATGCGCGAAATGCGGTCGTCCATTGTGTTTTTGGGGGCGGTGGCGGCGCGCACGGGCACGGCGCAAATGTCTTTCCCCGGCGGATGCGAACTGGGGCCGCGCCCCATCGACCTGCATTTGGCGGCGTTGCGGCGCTTGGGCCTTGCCATTGAGGAACAAGGCGGCCGTTTGCGTTGCCGTCGCCACGGGCGGTTTGTGGGCTGCGATATCAATTTGGCGTTCCCCAGCGTGGGTGCGACCGAAAATATTTTGCTCGCGGCGGTCACCGCCGAGGGTGTTACCACCATCCACAATGCCGCGCGCGAACCCGAGATTGCCGATCTGTGTGCGTTTCTCACCGCGTGCGGCGCGCGCATTCGCGGCGGAGAGGGAACGTTGGTGGTGGAAGGCGTCGAACGGTTGCACGGGTGCGACCATCGGGTGATTCCCGACCGTATCGAAACCGTCACGTATATGGCGGCGGCCGCCGTGACGGGCGGTTCTCTGCTGCTGAAAAATGCCTGTCCGCCGCATATCGGTGCGGTGGTGCCGATGTTTGAGGAAATGGGATGCCACGTCACCCTATGGGACGACGAATTGCTGGTCGGCGCTCCCACACGGCTCAGGCGGGTCAAAACCGTACGCACGTTGCCGTACCCCGGGTTTCCCACCGACGCGCAAGCGTTGCTGATGGCGATGGCGTGCGTGGCGGACGGAACCAGTGTGTTTATTGAAACCATTTTCGACAGTCGCTACAAACACGTGGGCGAACTGATGCGCCTTGGCGCGCGCATTAAAACCGAAGGGCGCGTGGCGGTAGTGGAGGGGGTATGCCCCTTGTCTGCCGCACCGGTGGAATGTACCGACCTGCGCGGCGGTGCCGCACTGGTGCTTGCCGCCTTGGCGGCAGAAGGCGAAACCGCCATCACGGGGTTGCACCACTTAGAGCGCGGATACGAAGCGTTGGACCACGCGCTTTCTGCGGCAGGTGCCGTGATACGAACCGAATAATACACAGAAAAAGGATGTTGGAACGCGATGAAAACCACGGCTTCCACCACAAGTAAACAGGCACGCAACCGAAAACGGGCCCGAAACCGCGTTCGGTTGTTCTTGGCGCTTTGCGCGGGCAGTTTTGTGATGCTTGTGGCCATTTTGTTGTTGTTGCCGTCGTTTTTGGGCGGTCTTCACAGTGAAGAAAAGCCCTCTGCCTTGGGGGTAACCGCCATTGCGGTGGAAGGCAACACCCGTTACGATGAAGACGCGGTCATCGCCGTCAGCGGCATCAAAAAAGGGCAAAGTGTCTTTTCGGTGGACCGCCGCAAGGCCGCCAACAAACTGAAAAAAGAGTTTTATTTCTTTGAAGAAGTCACCGTTAAGATCGACCTTGCGCGCCGTGTGACCATCCGCGTGACCGAAGCCGAAGTGATGGGCGCGGTGTACGCCGAAGGGCAATGGGTGCTGGTTAGTCATAAAGGAATCGGGTTACAAGCGTCCCCCGTCACCACCGAACGGCCGCTGCGGCAGTTGTATATCAAAGGGGCGGGGGTGCTCACCGCCGAACTCGGCAAACCGGTGTTGGACGAAGAAAGCAGCGAGATCGTGGCGGAGATTTTTGAAGCCGCCAAAGCGGTGCAACTGGACAACTTGACGTTGGTGGACATCGAAAACCGCAACGACATCAAACTCAATTGGAACAACCAGATCACCATTTTGCTCGGCAACAGTTCCAACCTGCGGCACGAGATTGCCGTTGCCGCCAGTGCACTGCCCGTCATCTTTGACAAGCACGGCAAAACCGTAACGGGACAACTGAATTTGAAGCAATATTCCAATCCCGACGTGGCAGAACCCGCCATTGTGTTTACTCCCTCCGAGGTGTTGAACGATACCAAAAAATAATTTTGAAAATCTTGCGTTTGTGGGTTGACACGATACGATTGAGGGACTATAATTGTATAGTGTATAGTAATCTAATAAATTCGAGATAGATAAATTAGGAGGAAGTTCATCATGGCTTTTGAATTCGATGATGAAATCATGAACGACGGCGTTCAAATCAAAGTAATCGGCGTCGGCGGTGGCGGCGGCAACGCGGTCAACCGTATGGTGGCTGCCGGTGTAAAAGGCGTGGAATTTGTCGCCATCAACACCGACCATCAGGCGCTTCTTCGTTCGCAAGCGGATACAAAATTGCAAATCGGCGAAAAACTCACCCGCGGTATGGGCGCCGGCGCCAACCCCGAAAAAGGTCAACGCGCGGCAGAAGAAAGCCGTGACGAGATCACCTCGGCTCTCAAAGGCACCGATATGGTCTTCATCACCGCCGGTATGGGCGGCGGTACCGGTACGGGTGCGGCTCCCGTTGTGGCACAGATCGCGCGCGATATGGGCATTCTCACGGTCGGCATCGTCACCAAACCCTTTGCGTTTGAAGGCCGCCGCCGTATGGAACAAGCCGAAAACGGCATTGCCGTTCTCCGCGAGCACGTGGACAGTTTGGTGGTTATCCCCAACGAACGTTTGAAACTTGTCAGCGAACAACGCATCACCCTTGCCAACGCGTTCCAAGCGGCGGACAGTGTGTTGCGCCAAGGCGTGCAGTCCATTTCCGAATTGATCACCGCCGAAGCGATTATCAACCTCGATTTTGCGGACGTGACCGCCATTATGAAAGACGCCGGCTACGCCCATATGGGCATCGGCCGTGCCGAAGGGAAAGACAAAGCGGAGGCCGCCGCTCGCGCCGCCATCGCTTCTCCCTTGTTGGAGACCACCATCAACGGCGCCCGCGGTGTCATCATCAACGTCACCGCCTCGCCCGATATCCCGCTGGAAGACGTTGACGTGGCTTGCCAAC
Organism: Acutalibacteraceae bacterium; assembly: GCA_045603285.1. Lineage (GTDB taxonomy): Bacteria > Bacillota > Clostridia > Oscillospirales > Acutalibacteraceae > RGIG3009. The sequence continues at coordinate 4,317 of JAZULW010000073.1, forward strand.
TCATTCACGATGCGTGCCACCCCGATGCCAACGTGATTTGGGGTCTCACTTTCAACGAGCAGATGGACGACGAACTCAGCATCACCTTGGTGGCAACGGGCTTCTCGTCGGACGGTTCGTACGTGGCTCCCGGCTCCGACAAAGTGGACGACGATTTTGACGACGAAGGCATTCTTGACCTCTTCCGTCGCTAAGAAACAAACACAAACCGCGGACAGATTCCTGTCCGCGGTTATTTTTTTGCTCAAGCGGTGTGCCCTTTTACCAAAAAAGATGCCAACAATAGGGCGAATGTGACAAATTTGAAAAATGGGTTTACGAGCACAGGAAAATGGTGTAAAATGAAACCAAGAAAAAAGCAAAACGGAGGTGCGGCATGGAGAAAGACAATCAAAAGCGTCTAATCGCGGAATTTTTGCGGTATGCCGTGGTGGGCGGCGTGTCCTTTTTGGCCGACCTCGGGGTGATGACCCTCGCCAAAGAACTGCTGTTTCAACACGAAGAGGGGTTTGGCATCGGGTTGGCACTGTGCGTGGCGCTCGGCTTCGTGTCGGGCCTCATGGTGAATTATCGGTTGTCGTGTGCCTTTGTGTTCCGTTCGGCCGAACAACGCACCCTTGGCCGCGGCCTTATCCCGTTTTTGTTGTACGCGGCGGTGGGTGTGATCGGCTTTTTTCTCACCGAACTGGGGATGTATCTCGGCGTAAGCATCATCGGCAGTGAGGGGTTTCGCTACGCGCTTGTGAAATGCGTGGTGGCAGGCTTGGTGCTGGTGTGGAACTACGTTGGGCGTAAAATTTTTGTGTATAAAGGGAAGTGACCGTTATGGCTACCAAAAAAACCGCGATCATCATCGGCGCCGGCCCGGCGGGGCTAACGGCGGCGTACCAACTGCTCAAACACACGGACATTGTGCCGCTTGTGGTGGAAGAAAGCGACGTCATCGGCGGCATTTCCCGCACGGTGGAACACGGCGGCAACCGTATGGACATTGGCGGTCACCGTTTCTTTTCCAAAATTGACGAGGTGAACGCCTTGTGGCAAGAATTGATGCCGTTGCAAGGCTCTCCCGCGTTTGATGACAAGTTGCTTTCGTTGGACAAGCCGCTTGCGAGCGGCGGCCCTGACCCCGAAACGGAAGACGAAGTGATGCTTGTTCGTCGCCGCGTATCGCGGATTTACTATCTCAAAAAGTTTTTTGACTATCCCATCTCGCTGAAATGGGATACGCTTCGCAATATGGGGTTTGTGCGCACCGTAAAAGCGGGTGTCGGCTATGTGTGGTCGTGCCTTTTTAAAAAGAAAGAAACCTCGCTTAAAAATTTCTACATCAATCGTTTCGGCGCGCCGTTGTATGAAATGTTTTTCGAAGACTACACCGAAAAAGTGTGGGGGCGCAACCCCGCGCACATTTCCGCCGACTGGGGTGCCCAACGCGTGAAAGGACTCTCGCTCAGCAAAGCACTGTGGTCGATGCTCGTAAAACCCTTTCGCAAGGAAGGCGAGGCGGTGGAAACCTCGCTGATCGAACAGTTTTATTATCCCAAAAAAGGCCCCGGCCAACTGTGGGAAACGCTGGCCGACCGCATTGAAGAACGAGGCGGCCGCATCTTGATGAATTGCCGTGTGGAAAAGGTGGAGACCGACGGCACGACCGTTACGGGGATCACGGCGGTGGCAAAAGGCCGCAAGGTGAAACTGTCGGCCGACTATTATTTTTCGTCGATGCCCATCAAAGACTTGATTCGCGGTATGGGCGACACCCCGCCCCTTACCGTGCGCAACATTGCGCAAAACTTGCCTTACCGCGATTTCATCACGGTGGGACTCTTGGTGGACCGTTTGGCCATTCAAAACGAAACCGCGCTGAAAACGGTGGGGAACATCGTGCCCGACTGTTGGATCTACATTCAAGAACGCGGGGTCAAACTCGGCCGTTTGCAGATCTTTAACAACTGGTCGCCGTATATGGTGAAAGACCCCGAACATACCGTGTGGGTGGGACTCGAATACTTCTGCAACGAAGGTGACGAGATGTGGGAGATGCCCGACGACGAATTCATTCGCCTGGCAACGGCGGAACTGGTGCAGATCGGCATCATTCGTGACGGCGCGGTGCTTGACAGTGTGCGCGTGAAGATGAAAAAAGCGTATCCCGCGTATTTCGGATCGTACAAAAAGTTCGATACCGTAAAAACGTGGCTCAACGGCATTGACAACTTGTGGTGTATCGGCCGTAACGGGCAACACCGCTACAACAATATGGACCACTCGATGCTCACCGCGATGGAAGCGGTTCGCGCGCTGAAAAACGGCAACACCGACAAAACGGCGGTGTGGAACGTGAATACCGAGCAAGAGTATCACGAAGAGAAAAAGGAAGAAACGCCATGAAGACAGGCCAACACAGCAAACGTTTTTCACGGCGCGCCGCCGTGAACCTTACCGCGTGTGTTCTGTTGTTGTGCGCTACGGTCACGACGTTGTGGTATTACATATTCGGCCCGTCGCTTGCTTCGTTCCATGCGGATTGCACCGACTCGCTGTTGTGGGCACAGGTAACGGTGGAAACGGGGCAACTGCTGGCGGACGATTTCCGCTATGCGGCGTTGTTGCCGTTTGGTTCGTCGTTGTGGATGGTGCCGATCGTGTCGGTGTTTGGCTATACGATGACGGCGCAACATATCAGTATGGCGGTATTTGTGCTCGTGTTTACGGCATCGGCGTTTTGGTGTTTTCGCACGTTGCGGTTTTCTCCCGCAGCGGCCGGCGGCGCTACGTTTGTGCTTTCGATGTTGCTTTCCTCGTCTGCCAAACTGCGCGAAATTCTGTGGGAGCACACCATTTACTACAGTTTAAGCCTGTGGTTGCTCTTGCTTCTCGTGCCGCTAACGGTGCGCTTGTCGGGCAGTCTGGACGCGGCTCAAACCAAAAACAAGGGTGGCATCGCACGGGTTGTGGTGTATACGTTTTTGGTGTGGTTGCTGTGTGTCGGTTGCGGGATGGACGGCGTGCAGGTAACGGTTCTCACGGTAATTCCCGTGGCAGGCGCGTGGCTTGTCGGCGCATTTTTGGACGACAAATCGACCTTAACCGCTGCCAAACACCTGAGCACCTACCTCACGGTAGCGGTGACGGCGGTGGGGGTGTTGTTCGGGCTGATCGCCTTATGGGTGATGACCAAGGGCGGCCGTGTGACCGCCGCCTATGAAAACGCGTTTTCGGGTTTTTCCGCGTTTGATACGTGGGACGAGAACGCGCGGATGTTTATACCGCACTTCCTCTCGCTTTGCGGGGTGTCTGCTACGTTGTATCAACCGATGATCTCGGGCACGGCGTTGTTGACGATGCTCAAACTGCTGGTGGCATGGGCGCTCATCGTGCTTCCCGTGTTGTTGCTTTGCCGGTACCGCGCGTTGCAAAGCCGCGCCGTCAAGGTGATGGTGTGGACCCACGTGTTTCTTTGCGCCGTTATCTTGTTTGCGTTTATATGCGGCTTGTTATCCAACGCGAATTGGCGGTTGACGCCGTTGGTGGGCACGGGCATCGTCACCTCGTTGCTCTATATTCGCGAACTGTTCGGCGGCAGCCGTATGCAAAAACGCGTGGCGGTGTTGCTTTTGGCGCTGTTTGCGGCGGTGAGTATCGCCAACGCGTGCAGTATGTGGGCAATGCCGCCCACGGCGGGAAACAACGCGGCCAACATCCGCGTGGCTCACACGCTTGCCGAAAAAGGATGCGAGTACGGATACGCCACGTTTTGGAACGCGCACAACACGACCCTACTGTGCAACGGCGAAGTGACGGTGTTGCCCGTGGAGATGGGGCAGGAGGGTGTCCAAGCGTATTATTACCAAGTGCGCGACATGTGGTTTGAACAAGCCGCCGCATCCGATAAACCCTTCTTTTTGTTGTGGCGCCCCGAAGAGTACGACGTGTGGAAAACCAGTGCACAGTACAAAACACTTCTTACCGCCGGTGCGATACAGGAAGAATACGAGCAAGACGGATTTTTTGTGACGATCGTCACAAAAAATCCACTTATCTAAATAGAAAAAGAGCCCCCCAACGTCGGTGTTGGGGGGCTTGTTGTAAACGAAAACCACGCGATAGTCGCGTGGTTCAAAAGTGGTTTACCGATGAACCGAAATCGTAGGAATCAACGGTAAAGGCAGGAAGCGTTTTATGCCTTGCCTCCCTCTGGCGAGGGAGGAGAGAAAACGAAGGACTACCCCTCAGTCGGCTGCTGCCGACAACTCCCCTGACAAGGGGAGCCGGCAAAGATTGCCAACCCGTTTACGGGTCGCCGCTGATCGTTGCACGGCCCGCAGGCCAATAAAAAGCGCACTTGTGCGCAGCCAGTAGTATTAGGGCTATGCCCGAAAATAAAATCCCCCCCGCTATGCGGGGGGGATTATTATTTATCGTTCTTCCAAATGGGTGTAAGTGCGGGGTTTGCCGAACGGTTTGTAGGCGGGACGGATGATGCGGCCGCCGGTCAACAATTCTTCAATGCGGTGGGCACA
>JAZULW010000074.1:0-1766 GCA_045603285.1 Acutalibacteraceae bacterium
TTGGAAACCGACGGCGGCAAGCGGTATCTGTGCCGTGAGCGTGGCGGGCACGCGCGACTTTGCGATACGCCGGGCGAATGGTGGCAACTGACCTGCTACGAAGACGGGTTCACAACGCCCCACTGGTTGGCGGGCGGGGTGATGTATCAAATTTTCCCCGACCGTTTCTTCTGTTCGGGAAATGAAAAACAAAACGTCCCCGCCGACCGCGTGATGCGTGATGTATGGGGTGAGATGCCGCACTGGGAACCGGACGCGCACGGCATCGTCCGCAACAACGACTTTTTCGGCGGTGATCTGCAGGGTATCACCGAAAAACTCGACTATCTCGAGAGCCTGGGTGTCACATGTGTTTACCTCAACCCGATTTTTGAGTCCCACTCCAACCATCGGTACGACACGGCGGACTACAGCCGTATTGACCCCCTGCTCGGCACGGCGGAGGATTTAAAAACGCTCACCGCCGAAGCGAAAAAGCGGGGTATCCGCGTGATGCTGGACGGGGTGTTCAGTCACACGGGCGCAGACAGTATATACTTTAACAAGTACGGGCGGTACGGAAACGGCGGTGCGTTTCGCGATCCGATGTCCCCCTATCGGCCGTGGTATCATTTCTCCCGTTGGCCGGACGGGTATGCCGGTTGGTGGGGATTCGATACGCTGCCCGAGGTGGAAGAACTGAATCCCGCGTTTTTGGACTGCATCACGGGAGACGGCGGCATTTTGCACCGATGGATGGCGTGCGGCGTGTCCGCGTGGCGGTTGGACGTAGCGGACGAACTGCCCGATGGGTTTCTGGAAGCGTTGCGTGTGTCGGTGAAAAAAGCCGACCCCGATGCCGTTGTGCTCGGCGAGGTGTGGGAAGACGCGAGCAACAAACACAGTTACGGGCATCGCCGTCGCTATCTTCTCGGGCGACAGTTGGACAGCGTGATGAATTATCCGTTTTGTGGCGCGATACTCGATTATCTGCGCAATGCCAATGCGGCGGAGTTTACGGAACGCGTGATGACGGTGCTGGAAAACTATCCGCCGCAAGTGGTGCGTCTGTTGATGAACTCGCTCGGCACCCACGATACCGAACGCGCCATCACCGTTCTTGGTGGCGAGGCGCTTGGCGGCCGCGGTCGGCGGTGGCAAGCGGAACAGCAGTTATCTTCGGAACAATATGCCCGCGGCAAGCAGTTGCTGATGTTGGGCGGCGTGTTGCAGTATACCTTACCGGGGGTGCCGTGTGTGTATTACGGTGACGAAGCGGGTTTGCAAGGTTACCGCGACCCGTTTAACCGTGGCTGTTACCCGTGGGGAAATGAAGATGGCGAATTGGTGCAGTGGTTTGCGGCGCTGGGGAAATGCCGACGTGAAAACGACGTCTTTGCCGACGGCACATTCGTGCCGATTTCGGCTGACGGCGCGGTGGTGTTCGCGCGCGAGGGCGAAAACGGGGCCGTGATATGCGCCGTCAATCCTACCGCTGAAAACTGTATCATTCCGTTGCCAGACGAATGGTGCGAAGGTGAAAAATTGCTCGGCGAAGGCGCGGTTTTAAACGGTCTTTTGCACCTGCCTCCCCTGTCTTGTTTCCTTCAAAAAACACCCCGAAAAAAAGTTTAAAAAAGTTTTAAAAAAGTGTTGACAAAAGGGAAAAGGGGTGGTATTATAGTCAGGCTGTCACCGAGAGGGGCGGCACAGGACCTTGAAAATTAAACAATGCAAAGACAAGAGAATTAACTACCCGTTAATTTACACAGATTCAACAGAATCCG
>JAZULW010000075.1:0-8820 GCA_045603285.1 Acutalibacteraceae bacterium
CACAACGATGGTTTTTGTAGTTAGTTTGGATAATAATGCCATCAAACCATACGGACTGTTGAGCCCAAAAGGAAACGCCATTCTAAGAAAAGGAACAATCCAGAGAAACATCGTTAGCCTTCTCGGAATTTTTTTAATTCGTCTGACAAGCATAATGATCACGCCGGTTATGGTAGCAGTTATGCTCATATTGAATACCCAATAAAATACTTCATGCAACATAAGCATCACCTATTATCAATGAGTTTGCGCAACTCATTGATTTCTTCTTCGGATAACGGCTCATCTTCAAGCAATGCCGAAAACAAGGCTTTACGAGATCCGCCAAACACCTTTTTTATAAGAGAAGCAGCTTCCACCTTTTGCATTTCATTTTGCGACACAAGCGGAGTACAAATAAATCCGGGATCTTCACGTCGAATAAATCCTTTTGCTTCAAGTTTTTTAATCACTGTATAAGTGGTGTTTTTATTCCATCCAATGGTATCGGCAGCGATTAAGCTAATATCCTTTGCTGAAATAGGGCTTTTTTCCCATATAATTTCCATCACTTTGGCTTCACTGTCAAAAAGCTTTTCTTTCATAATAAACCCTCCACAGACTATTTCTATAGTCTATACTATCGCAATAGTCTGGTTTTGTCAAGTGACGCTCTTTTTCTTTATTGAAAAACAATTTAAGCGAGGTGAATTTCACCTCGCTTTCGCTATGTATCGGTAAAATATGCCGTTTTTCGTCAAAAATTTTTCTTGAAAAATCGCCCAAAAACCCAGTATTTATAAAGATTTATCGCACTTTTGTTTTATTATAACACGAGCCTCGATTCTTCTCACAATTCCAATCGCTTTCCTATATGAATCTCCTTGTGATTTCACATCGTGACACGAATAGGGGCAAACTTTGGAGATTTATACGTTTTTAAATTTACTTTTCAATTCCATTGTGATACAATAACGGCATCTCGTAAAAGAGGGGGTTTAACATGCAAAACAAAATGATGAAAGGCTATATACTTTCAATTTTAAGCGCGGTGATTTACGGCTTAATGCCCCTTATGGCAACGTATATTTATGCCGACGGCGTAAATGCGTTAACTCTTGTTTTTTTGCGAAATTTTCTCGCCCTGCCAAGTTTGGCGGTTTTGGCATTTGTCAAACACCGCACTCTTAAAATCTCTTGGAAAGCATTGCCGAAAATCAGTTTGCTTTCCTTTTTCGGTTGCTGCATAACCCCCATTTTGCTGTTTAGTTCTTACCGGTATATGGCCACGGGTACCGCTACCGTTTTTCATTTTGTTTACCCCTCGCTTGTGGTGCTGATTGGCATGGTTTTTCTCAAAAAGAAGGTGCCGTTTGGTACAGGTATAAGCGTTATCCTGTGCTTTGTTGGCATTTGCCTGTTTTACAACCCCTCCGTGCCGTTCAGTCTTCCGGGCAGTGCCCTTGCTCTTTCCTCGGCCGTTACCTTCGCGGTGTATGTCACGCTGCTTTCCAGTGATAAACTTCACACCGTGACGGGGCTTTTGTTGAGCTTTTATGTTGCCGTGATAAGCAGCATTATTACCTTGGCGATTTGCATTGCCACGAATTCATTGGCGCTTCCGAAGTCCTTGAACGGTTGGATGTTGTGCGCGGTTTTCGCGTTTATGGTAACCACTCTGGCGGTGGTGTTTTTTCAACAAGGTGCGTTTATTATCGGCGGCGAAAAAACCTCGATTTTAGGCGCGCTTGAACCCATAACGGGTATCCTCGTCGGCATCACGGTTTTTGAAGAACCTGTCACCATAAGCATCGCCATCGGCTCGCTTCTGGTGGTGGGCGCGAGCGTGTTAATCGCCATATCGGATATGAAGAAAGCCGAAAAAAGAAGAAAAACAGAATGAGGTTCTGATAACCGAACCTCGCTTTCGGTGGGGTTGCATCCGTACCCGTTTGTTGACAAACAAGCGATTGTACGATATAGTTAGGACAAGGATGTATGCGTTTAGGAGGAATGTCCTGTGAAGAAGATTGTCATTGCCGGAAAGGGAAGTTATATCGGCAATCATATAAAACACTATCTCGAAGATACCCCGGATACCTACGCGATTGAAGAATTGGACACACTGCATTTTGACGACCAAGCGTACAGCTTTGACGGGGTCGATGCCGTTGTTTGCGTGGCGGGAATTGCCCACATCAAGGAAACGGCCGAAAACCGCCATTTGTATTATGAAGTGAACCGCGATTTGGTGGTTCGCCTTGCAAAAAAGGCAAAAGCAGACGGCGTTCGGCAATTTGTTTTCATAAGTTCGATGAGTGTTTACGGCAAAGACAGCGGCGTGATCACCCCGCAAACCGCCCCGGCGCCCAAAAGCGGGTACGGCGATTCCAAGTTGCAGGCAGAACAACAGCTGGCCGAGTTGCAGAGCGACACGTTCAAGATCGCCGTGTTGCGGCCGCCGATGGTCTACGGCAAAGACTGCAAGGGCAATTTTCAAACCGTGGTAAAAATTGTGGAAAAACTGCCTGTGTTCCCGCAGCTTCGCAATCAGCGCAGTATGGTGTATATCGACAACCTGTGCGAATTTATCAAACGATGTATCGATGAAGAACGGAACGGTTTATATTTCCCCCAAAACAAGGCCTACGTGCAGACTTCTGCTATGGCTAAAATTATCGCCAAAGAAAAACACAAAAAGGTATTTTTCAGCCGGATCCTCGGATTCGGGGTGTGGTGTATTCGCCCGTTTATTTCGATGGCGAACAAAGCCTTTGGCAGTTTGATCTACGAAGGGACGGAGCAAGACGATTTTTCGTACTGCGTCGTAGATGACACCGACTCCTTTAAACAATCACTTTAAAAAACAACGGCGGAGTGGACATCCACTCCGCTGTTGTGTTTATTCTCTATTACGTGTTTTTCATAATGACCGAGCCGATGCATTCGCCCACGTGCTCACACGCATCGGCGCACACTTCGAAACAGTCGTAGATCTTATACAGGAACATCACCGACATGGCATCGGTGGCATTTTGCGTAAGTTCGTGCACGGAAGAAAGATACAAGCGATCGCACTCCTCTTCCACGTCGTTGAGTTCAATGATGAGAGGTTGAATTCTCTTGGAACGTTTGAAGTTTTCAAACTCACCCATCAACTCGCAAAGCAGTTCGCACGAACGCACGAGTTTCTTCGCAAATTCCACCACGGCGGGTTCCACCGTTTTGATGTTGTAAATGTAAAACTTTTGCAAAATCTCTTCCATACTGTCGGTCACTTCGTCCAGGTTGTGGGAGATCATATCGAGATCCTCACGGTCAACGGGGGTGACAAACGCTTTGGCAAGTGCTTCGCGCATTTCGTGTTTTTTCATATCGGCGCTGTGCTCGATTTTGTGCATCTCTTTGAGCATCGTTTCGATGTTGGCGGAGTCGTAATTTTCGAGGCACGCTACCAAATAATCCGCCGCTTTTTTCGAAAGCGCGGTGCTTTCCATAAAGTTATCAAAATAAAATTTATCGCCTTTTGCCATACTGTATTCATCCTTTCTTATGTAAAGATCATCATAAACAATTTCGTCATTAAAAAGCCGACCAACCCGCAACCGGGGAACGTGAGCACCCACGTAAGCACCATTTCTTTGACTACGCTGAAGTTAATGGCGGACAGGCGCTTGACAGCACCAACACCCATAATGGACATCGTTTTCGCGTGGGTGGTGGAAACGGGCAAACTGAACACCGAGCACAACAGCAACGAAGTAGATGCCGCCAAGTCGGCCGAAAAACCTTGGTATTTTTCCAGTTTGACCATATCCATACCGACGGATTTGATGATCTTTTTACCACCCATGGCGGTGCCGAGGCCCATCACCACGGAGCAAACAGCCATCAACCACAACGGGATTTGAATGTTGGACGGAAGCGCTTCTCCTTTGGACATAAACACGCACAGGTAGATGATACCCATAAATTTTTGGCCATCCTGCGCGCCGTGCATAAAGGCGGAATAGGCCGCGCCGCCGATTTGAGCATATTTAAAAACGGGTTCCGTTTTGGGGCGGTCTACGTTATAAAACGCTTTGGTGACTGCTTTGCACACCAACCAGCCAAGACCAAAGCCGAGCACCACCGACACGACAATACCGTACAACACTTTGACCCATTCGCCACCGTTGACGCCCGCCAAACCACCGTGCAGACCGATGGCACTGCCGGTGAGACCGGCAATAAGCGCGTGACTTTCACTGGTGGGAATGCCAAACGCCCACGCGAGGGTCGCCCACAGCACGATGGCAAACAGGGCTGCGCTGAGTGCGATGATGGCTTTGTCGGGATCAGACCCGAAATCCACCATTTTGGTGATGGTTTCGGCGACCTTGGCGTTAAGCAACGTCATCACGAACACGCCGAGAAAGTTGCACACGGCTGCCATTAAAATGGCCGCTCTGGGCGGCATACAACGCGTGACCACGCAGGTAGCAATCGCGTTGGGCGCATCCGTCCATCCGTTGACCAAGATAACACCCAATGTGAGTACCACCGCAATGAACAACAACGGATTGGCCGTCATTTGATTCCAAAAGGTTAAAACATCCATTGGCCAGTATATCCTTTCCTTAAGATACCAAGGGTATTTTACTGTATTTTCGATTGTGTGTCAACAACAAAGCAAAAACGTGAGGGAGAAATTCCCTCACGTTTTTCATTACATTTTATATTCTTTGGTGAATCCGAGCGTGTAATCTTCCACTTCGCCGTCCAATACGATGAACGGCACTTCCTCGTCTAAACGGTTCTTTTGCACCACGTTATCAATCGTCAATCGTTTGACGGTGGAGTTTTTGTTCAACGCAAACAACGGAACCGCGTTGGTTTTTTCGTCGCGATACACGTTTTTAATGGTCAAGCCGTCAATATCCAAGTATCCGTCCACACAAATGAGGGACTCGTGGCCGGTCACGTCCGCCGTGCCTTCGCTGCTGCAAATGGACGCACCGTCAATGACGATGTTTTCCATCGTGCCGCGCGTGGTCGAGCCGCCAAAGTATTTGGTGATGCCGATGGCATACATATAGTAGCTGCCGAACACGTTACGGATGGTGACGTTTTTGATCGGGATACCCCACGACAGCAACCGCACCGCACTGTGACAATGCTCCGCAAACAAGCCGTCGATCACCACGTTTTCGATGGGGCCGTACAAACTGTCGTCCGATGTGAGGGCGACCATATCGTCGTGAACGGTGCCTTTGAGATTCAGGATATAGCCGTTTTTACAGTTGCCTTCCACGTGGATACCGTCCATATTCCACCATTTCGGGTTGCACTGCGTGTAATCAAAACGAATGTCACGAATGGTGAAATCCTCGATATAACCCATCTGCACACCATAGGTCACGGGGTTGCGCAACGTAAGATTTTTGAGCGTGAACCCGCGCACACGGCAAAACCGCATCGCGAAACCTGTGTAGACATCCGGAAACTGCGTGTAGGTATGGAACACTCTTTCACGAAAATCGTAGTTGCTTTTGTACTCGTCGGTCATTCCCAAATTTTCATAAAACTTTTTGCCGTTTTTATCGGGGAAATGGTAGGGGTTGGGATCCTGCCCTACGTTGTTAAAATCCCAAATACCGCCGTCGATGCAAACGTTTTCCGCCCAAACACCGAAATCGTCGTTTTCGATCATACAGCAACTGCTGCCGTCCGCCAAGCGGATGCGGGTAGAAGGAGCCATCCGCAACGTTTGGTTGGAATGAATCTTCAGCGTTTTGGAAATGAGATAGCATTTTTCGGGTGCGGGAAGCACCACTTCGGACGCGCCGCTGTCAAGCAATTCCTGAATGGCCAGCGTATCGTCGCTGATGCCGTTACCGAACAACGTGAACATGCTTGTTCCCCCCTTTTTATGCTTTGCCTGCGCTTTCGAACAGGATCATTTTTTCTTTCACGATCTCTTGCGTGATGCGTTTGGCGGTCTGCAAGGAGATCTCGAACGAATAGTTGTTGGAATAGGTGTACTCATACGCCTTGTACTCGGCGAGGCACATCTCGGTGCAGATGTTCACCTTGCGGATACCGTTGGCGATGGTGCTTCTGAAATCGTTGTCGGACAGACCGCTGCCACCGTGCAACACGAGGGGTTTCTTGGCAATCTTGTAGATGTCCGCCAAGCGGTTGATATCCAACTTCGGTTTCACTTTGTATTGGCCGTGCGCCGTACCGATGGCAACGGCAAGGGCATCAATGTCCGCGCGGTCAATAAAGTCGTTCACTTGGTCCACGTTGGTGTATTGTGCTTCGTGGCCGTCGTCTCCGCCGCCTTCGGCACCGCCGACGTGGCCGAGCTCCGCTTCGACACTGCAACCCACCGCGTGCGCCACTTTGCTGATCTCACGGGTGTTGGCAATGTTTTCTTCGTACGGGAGAGCCGAGCCGTCGTACATAACCGAGGTGAAGCCCGCCATAATGGCTTTCATAATTTTGGCGTAGTCGGTACCGTGGTCAAAGTGCAAGCACACCGGCACGGTCGCTTCTTTGGCGATCTTCATCATAATGTGACTGGCATACTCAAACGGAATGGTGGGAAGGTGCACTTCCGCCACGCCCAAAATGAGGGGCGAACGGGTTTCTTCCGCCGCTTCAATGATGCCGCGCGCCATTTCCAAATTGAGCATATTGAACAAACCGACACCGTATTTGCGTTGTTCGGCGTCCTTCAAAATGTCTTCTAACGTTACTAACATAACTTCATCTTGCCTTTCCTATATAGTCCTACAGGGTGAGTATAGCATTTTCCCCTGTAAATTTCAATACTATTTTTACGGCACAAGACAAATAATCACCAAAAAGGCGATACCGCCGATGACACCGACCCACTGTTGCACCGATAATCTCTCACGGAACAGCACCACCGACATGACCGTGCTCAGCACAATGGCGCTACCGTTGATAAGCGGAAAGAACAACTGACTCGGCAACATTCCCGAAAGTTTCAAGTTAATATGGTTCATCGCATAGGTGCACACACCGCACAAGAGAGCGATAACCCATATGTATTTTTCCCATTTTATCGTGCGGATGCCGCGGCCGACACGCCCTAAACTGAACAACGTGGAACACACGAACGCCACGAACAAAAAGCCGCTGGTCTCCTCTTTATAGGCCGACGATTGGTGCACCTTTTGCAGCACGCCAACCAAACCCAAAAACACAAACGAAACGGCACACTTGAACAACCATTTGCCGTTGGCCTTAGCGCCATCCTGTTGGCGGCCGAGCGAGAGATAGATACACCCGATCAGCAACAGCGCCACTACCAATTTAAAAACGCTGAACCCTTCCCCAAAAAACACACCGGACAACGTCGGAATGATCATGGATGACGTGGTGATGATGAGCGTAATGTTCATCGGCCCTTCGGAAAGCGCCCGCAGTTTATACACCGTGCCGAGCGCCGTCACAATGCCGAACAGCACGCCCATCAACGCCGTGTACCACGACAGATGCCCTCCCAAAAGCAGCGCACCAAAAATGAGCATGCACACAATATGTTGCACGGCGTTGAAAAAATTGGCTTGTGTATCGTTGGTCAGTTTCTTTTTACACACGCCGTTGAGTAACCCGTTCTGCAACACCATCGATCCGATGGACAACGTTGCCAAAAAACCTGTCATTTTCTTCACCTCTCGGTTGTTATACCATATTTTTTTGGCCAATTATGTTGCGTTTTCGTCAAAAAATATGGTATACTCGTCAAGAAAGGGGCAAAGAATATGAATCGTTCGGTTTTATGGGAAGTCACGGTTCCCTGCTTTACGGAGACCTCGGTCCTTATCAGACACGCCGTTACCAACCGTGCTTCTCACGTGCAAGAGATTGATTTGCACACTCATCGGGAGTTTGAGTTGTACATCAATCTCACAGGAGACGTCTCGTTTTTAGCGGAAGATCGCCTATACCCTCTCACACGCGGCGATGTTTTTTTGGCACGGCCCGGTGAACATCATCATTGCGTGTATCGCAGCGATGCGCCCCATGAATATTTTTGGATCTTATTTGACTGTGAGCAAAACCGCGAGATATTGGCGTTTTTGTTTGCCGATCCCACGTTAAACTTCCTCTCGCCGTCCAACGAGAAAAAAACCGAACTCATTCGCCTTTGCTTTTCACTGTTGGAGCAAGACTTGTCAAAAGAGGATCGGTTTTACGCGTTTTTTCAGTTGCTGTCCATACTAAAGACAAGCTCGCGTAGTTCCTTGCGCCCGCAACAGTCGTTGCCCGAAGATCTGGCTCGCATCCTCTCTTACATTGAGGAAAATCTGGCCGAACCTCTTTCGGTGACCGGCATTGCCAAGAACCTCTATATCAGCCAAAGCAGCATCGAGCGCCGTTTTCGAGATTATCTTGACCTCACACCGCTTGCCTATATCCGCAACCGCAAACTGCACGAAGCCGCCACCTTGCTGCGAGGCGGCTCCTCGGTGTTGGAGGCAGGGCTCGCCGTCGGCTATGCGGACAATTCGCATTTCATTCGCTTGTTTCGGAAGCGGTACGGCGTAACACCACATCAATACAAAAGCGAAAAAACGATATACTAACGCCCACACCCCCATAAGGCAGTATTTCCTTAAAAAACTTTTGGCACAATTATGCGTCAAAAAGCCTTGATATGCGTCAGCCTTGCGAGGCTTTCGGCAACGGTACGGGGAATTTTTGTTTGAAAAACAAATACTTCCTCATGGGGTGTGGGCGAATGGGGCGGCCCTTTTCTTTTTGATTATATTTGGGGAAGGTTGGCGAGGCCGCGGGCAATCTCTTCGTCGGTGGGGATGTAGT
>JAZULW010000076.1:0-6567 GCA_045603285.1 Acutalibacteraceae bacterium
TGTTGATTTAGTTGCTGTCAGTCCCGTAGAGATTCATACGGAACAAACGGGTTTCGTCTTCAGGGTCAGAGCATTTGACGGTTGCTTCGCCGACGTTGCCCCAATCCACCGCACCCGAAAGTGCCAGCAGTTGCGTTAAGCGGCTTTTAAGGTTCAGAACGTCACCTTCCGAAGTCTCCAAAATGACTTCGCCTTTGGCGGCGGCGGCAAATTCCATCAGCTTGTTAAAATCAAAATTGTGAATTTGAAAACCGGACATCTCCATTCCTCCTTTATATTGTCCTGGGCCCATTATAGGCTATTTTGCAGCCAAACGCAATAGGGAAAACTACCAAAGTTCTTTCCACGATTTAACAATTCTTTCACATTTCGCTATTGACACGCGCCACAGCAAATGGTAAAGTATAGAAAGATTAGCACTCCGAAGAGATGAGTGCTAATTCTCGAAAGAGAGGTGAAGGTGATGGAGTTGGATAACCGCAAGCGACACATTGTGTCCGCCGCGGTAGACGAATACGTTCGCACGGGGGAACCGGTGGGTTCCAAGGCCATTGCCGCGTTGCTCGACTATGCGTTTTCCTCCGCTACTATCCGTAACGATATGGCGGAGCTTTCCGCCGGGGGATACCTTACACAACCGCACACATCGGCGGGGCGCATTCCTACGTCCAAAGCCTTCCGCTTGTATGTGGATCACTTGATGCGGCGCCGTCCCTTGTCGGAAGAAGTGCGTATACGGATCGATGAACGCTTGGAAAACGCGGCGGGGGACCCCGATCGCTTGATGCAACAAGCTTCCGATTTTTTGGCGGAAATCACGGGATATGCGGTGCTTGCCGCTACGCCCGATACGCGTGGAGCCCGTGTTCGTCGGGTGGATATGTTGCCCACCGCTTCGCGCACGGCCGCGGTGTTGCTTATGACCGATGCAGGCCGTCTGCACACCCGCGTATGTCGGCTTGATGGGGGTATTGATGCGGTCGTGCTTACGGAAATAGCCGACCATCTGAACCGTCAGTTTGGCGGCAAAGCGCTTGCGGATATTTCGCCCGCTTTGGTGCAGGGTTCTTTGCTTAAATTGTTGGGCGGTCATGGGCTCTGTTACGCACCTCTTCTCACCGCTTTTGCGGAACTGGTGCAAGAATCGGTCGAATCCGACATCCGCCTTTCAGGGCAATTTAACTTGTTGCAACACCCCGACTATCAACCCGAACGTGCGCGTTCGTTGCTCGGCTTTTTATCCCATCGCGAGCAACTGGCTACCATGCTCACTGCCCATACGGGAGGGTTGCGTGTGCTGATCGGCAACGAAAGTCCGCGTCCGGAACTGTGTGGGTCCAGCATTATCGTCACGCGGTATTCCGTCGGTGCGGAACGCGAGGGTGTGCTGGGGCTTATCGGTCCGCTTCGTATGGATTATGCCCCCACGATTGCGCGGTTGGAATACGTGGCAGGAACCGTCGGTCGCTTGTTAACGACATTATTCAACGAGAAGTAAGGAGGTCTTCGTATGGAAAACGAGATCAAAACCCCTATGGATACAACGCAGTCCGAAGAAACGCTTGAAATGACCGAGGAGAATACCGCGGCCGAAACCGCCAATACTGAACTTGAACAACTCAAAGCACAGTTGGCGCAGGAGCAGGACCAATATCAACGTGTAGTGGCGGAATATGCCAACTATAAGCGCCGCACCGACCAAGAGAAAGAACAACTCGGCTCTTTCGTAAAAGGCGAAGTCTTAAAAACCCTATTGCCGAGTATTGATAATTTGGAACGCGCCATTACCGCGCCCGACGGTGAGGATTACCGCAAAGGTGTGGATATGGTTATCGCGCAGTTGGAGGAATCGCTCAAAGCCATGGGGCTGGAAGAAATTCCTGCTCTCGGCGAAACGTTTGACCCCGAAGTGCACCACGCGGTTATGCGTGAAGATGCCGACGGAGTGGAACCCGAAACCGTCACCGAAGTGTTCCAAAAAGGCTATCGTTTGGGGAAACGTGTGTTACGGCCCGCGATGGTCAAAGTAGCAAACTGATCAAAAATACAGTAACGATATATGGAGGCAAACAATTATGGCAAAAATCATTGGTATCGACCTGGGTACGACCAACTCTTGCGTTTCGGTTATTGAAGGCGGCGAAGCCGTCGTCATCCCCAATGCCGAAGGCGCACGCACCACGCCCTCAGTGGTAGCGTTTAAAAAAGACGGTGAGCGTATCGTCGGTCGCGTAGCGAAACAACAAGCGGTCTCCAATCCTGACCGCACCATTTCGTCTATTAAACGCGATATGGGTACCGCCAAAAAGGTAACCATCGACGATAAAGGCTATACGCCCCAAGAAATCTCGGCAATGATCCTGTCCAAACTCAAACAGGATGCAGAAGCCTATTTAGGTGACAAAGTGACCGAAGCGGTCATCACCGTTCCCGCGTATTTTACCGACGCGCAACGTCAAGCTACCAAAGATGCCGGTAAAATTGCCGGTTTGGAAGTGAAGCGTATCATCAACGAACCCACCGCTGCGGCGCTTGCTTACGGTATTGACAAAGAAACCGACCAAAAGATTATGGTGTACGATCTTGGCGGCGGCACGTTTGACGTATCCATCATTGAGATGGGCGACGGTGTGCAAGAAGTGTTGGCCACAGCGGGCAACAACCGCTTGGGTGGTGACGATTTCGACCAAAAAATTGTCAACTGGCTTATTGCCGGTTTCAAAAACGAAACGGGTGTCGACCTTTCTGCCGACAAAATGGCGGTTCAACGCTTGCGTGAAGCAGCGGAAAAAACCAAAATCGAACTTTCCGGCGGTATGTCCAGCAACATCAACCTTCCTTTCATCACGGCGGATGCAACGGGCCCCAAACATTTGGATATGACCTTGTCCCGTGCGGAATTCAACCGCCTCACCGCCGATTTGGTGGAGGCCACCATGGTTCCCGTCAAACAGGCATTGTCCGATAGCGGTCTGTCCGCTTCTCAGATCGACAAAGTGTTGCTCGTGGGCGGTTCTACCCGTATTCCTGCGGTACAGGAAGCGGTGCAAAAATTCCTCGGCAAAGAACCGTTTAAAGGGATCAACCCTGACGAATGTGTGGCCATGGGCGCCGCGCTGCAAGCGGGTGTTCTCGGCGGTGAAGTGAAAGGCTTGTTGCTCCTCGACGTGACGCCTCTTTCCTTGGGTGTGGAAACGATGGGCGGTATTATGACCCGCGTGATCGAGCGCAATACCACCATTCCCACCAAAAAATCGCAAATTTTCTCCACCGCACAAGATAACCAACCTTCCGTGGAAGTACACGTATTGCAAGGCGAACGCGAATTCGCGCGCGATAACAAAACGCTTGGTATGTTCCACTTGGATGGCATTGCCCCTGCGCGCCGCGGTGTGCCGCAAATTGAAGTGACGTTTGATATCGATGCGAATGGCATTGTGAACGTCAGTGCGAAAGACCTCGGCACCGGCAAAGAACAACACATCACCATCACCTCTAACACCAATATGTCCAAAGAAGACGTAGAAAAAGCGGTGCAAGAGGCAGAACAATACGCCGAGGAGGATAAGAAGAAGAGAGAAGCGGTGGAAATCCGCAACGGCGCTGACCAAATGGTATACCAATGTGAAAAAACCATCGAGGAACTTGGTGACAAGTTGGAAGAAGCGGACAAAACCGAACTTCAAACCAAGATTGAGGCGCTCAAAGAAACGCTCAAAGGCGAGGATATCGAAGCCATCAAGACTGCACAGGAAGACCTCACCAAGAAATTCTACGAAGTTTCCGAAAAGATCTACAAAGCCAGTGCGCCCGAACAAGGTGCTGCAGACGGCGCTACGCCGCCTCCCACCGATGATGGTTACTACAACGGCGAAGTTCATTGATCAACACGACGATAGCCCCCTTCCTGCGAGGGGGCTATCGGTCGCATTTTTACTCCCATAGGAGATTCCGGTATGGAAGAACAAAAACGAGATTACTACGAGGTGCTCGGCATCAAAAAAGGCGCCTCGGAAGACGAAATAAAAAAAGCGTATCGCCGTATGGCGAAGGAATATCACCCCGACTTGCACCCCGGTGACAAAGAAGCGGAAACCCGTTTTAAAGAAGTGGGCGAAGCGTACGAAGTGTTGTCCGATTCGCAAAAGAAAGCGCGTTATGACCAATATGGTCACGCGGGGGTAGACCCCAATTTCGGCGCCGGTGGCAGCGGCTTTGGCGGTGCCGGCAGTTGGGGCGGTGTGGACATCGATTTGGGCGATATTTTTTCGTCCTTCTTCGGTGGGGGCGGCCGTCGCGCCAACCCCAATGCACCGCGACAAGGCAGTGACGTGACCACCGATGTCGTGATCTCTTTTGAGGAAGCGGCCAAAGGTTGTCAAAAACAAGTGGATGTACGGGTGGTAAAACCGTGCAGCGATTGCGGTGGCAGCGGTGCCGCTAAAGGAACCTCGGCCTCTACCTGTCCGCAATGCCACGGCACAGGTCAGGAAACCCGTCAACAACGCACCCCGTTTGGTGTGATGCAAACGCAAACGGTGTGTTCCCGCTGCAACGGCAAGGGTAAAATTATTGAAACGCCGTGCCGCACCTGTAACGGGGTGGGGCAAGTGCGCGTTGCCGAAAAAGTGGGGATCAACATACCCGCCGGTATTGATGACGGGCAAATTCTCACCGTGCGCGGAAAAGGAAATGCCGGTATAAACGGCGGCCCCGCGGGCGATTTGGAAGTGCAAGTATCGGTGCGCCCGCACCCGATTTTTGAGCGCCGCGGGTATGATTTGCTGTGCGATTTACCGCTTACTTTTGCACAACTGGCGTTGGGTGCGGAGATTCAAATTCCCACTTTGGACGGGAAACACGACTATACCGTCAAAGAGGGAACACAACCCGAGGATATCGTTCGCTTGAAAGGGAAAGGGATTCCGTATGTAAACGGGCGCGGTAGGGGCGACCTTATTGCGCGTATTACGGTGGAAGTACCTCAAAACTTAAATGCCAAACAAAAAGACTTGTTGCGCCAACTTGAAGAATCACTCGGCACCAAAAACTATCAAAAGCGCGAAAGCTTTTTTGACAAATTAAAGGATATGTTCAATTAAATTTCTTGTATTTTATAAAAATGTTTGATATGCTAAAGAAGAAAGGGGGCACGGCAAATGAAATCCAACAAAACCTTGGCGCAATGGATCGGGATGTTTTTGGTCGGTTTTGCGCTGATTGTTGTGTATAAAATGTTTGACAGTTTGGCCGAGATCGGGAATATCATCGGTCGCCTTTTCTCCATTTTGACACCGTTTGTAATCGGTTTTGTCATTGCCTTTTTGCTTTATATGCCCGCCAAAAAACTGGAAACACTGCTGTTAAAACCCAAGGGTAAGTTTTGGAAAAAGAGCGCGCGTCCCGCTTCGGTTATCATTGTGTATATCGTAGCATTTGGCTTGCTTTCGTTGGTTATTTATTTGGCAGGCCCTGCTCTTGTCAATGCTTTGGTGGATTTTGTGGAGGATATTCCATCCTACTACAATACCCTAATGTCCTTTTTGGATGAGTATAGCAACAAAGGATTGCTGGCATATTTTGATATTCGGGAAAAATTGAACGAAGCGTATACACAGTTAAAGAACTTCCTCACGGTTGATCGTGTGTTGTCCTACGTGCAAAGTGTGGTCAGCATTACGGCCTCCATTGTGGATGTCGTGATGGCCATTGTCATCTCGCTGTATATGTTGTTCGGCCGAGAGCATCTGTTCCGTGCTGTACGTGCCGTGGGCGGAATTTTTATGAAAAGCAAAACGGTGGAATTTGTGTCGGATTATCTCCATAAAATCGCCAAAATTTTCCAAAACTACGTCTATAGCCAACTCATTGATGCGTTGGTGGTGAGTATCCTGGCTACCATTGGGTTCCTCATTGCCCGTATGCCCAACGCACCCGCGCTCGGCATTATGCTTGGCCTTCTCAACATCATTCCGTATTTCGGTGCGATCATCGGCGGCTGCTTGTGCGTGTTGTTTGCGTTATTGTCCGGCAATTTCTACGGCGCATTGTTCATTGGTATTTACATTGTGGTTATGCAGCAGATCGATGCCAATATCATTCAACCGCGAATTGTCGGTCAAACGGTGGGTATCAAACCCATTTATGTGTTGCTGGGCATCACCGTATGCGGCGGTTTGTTCGGTTTCTGGGGCATTTTGATCGGTGCTCCCGTGATGGCGGTGGTGCAACTGTTGCTCACTGATTATATTGCATCGCGGCAAAAAAACAAAAAGCCCGTGCAAACGTGGAGCATTCCGGAAGAATCGAATAACAAATCCGAATAAATCCTCTTGACAAAAGAGGAGAAGAGTGCTAAAATGACTTTCAAATTCATAGTAAATGCAATGAAGGAACTATTTTCCGCCCATCATTCATTTCAGAGAGCTGCCGTTTGGTGCGAGGCAGTGTGAACGGGCCGAAAAGTCTCATTCCCGAGCAGAATGGTTGAACCGTTTTTCGCAGTAGACTGTTCCGGCACGCTCCGTTATCATGGCGGCGAACTTGTTGGAGTTCAGTAAGAGATCG
>JAZULW010000077.1:0-9024 GCA_045603285.1 Acutalibacteraceae bacterium
CAAAAAAGAAAGCAGTAAGTTACTTTTTCTCACGTTCTTTTTTGTTTATCTTGCACCGTTATGGGTGAACACAATGGCCACCGTTTGCAAAATGAGCTTGATATCGCCCCAAAACGAGCGATTCTGAATATAGTCGATATCGTACACGATCTTCTGTTCGGGGCGCAGGTCGTACCCGCCGTTCACTTGTGCCAGCCCCGTCAGACCGGGCTTTACTTTGAGGCGTTCGCTGAACCCGTGAATGTACTTTTCAAATTCTTCGTAAAACACCGCGCGTTCGGGGCGCGGGCCCACAAACGACATCGTGCCTTTTAGAATACAAAACAACTGCGGCAACTCGTCAAACCGCGTTTTGCGGAGAAACAACCCCACTTTGGTGATGCGGTCGTCCCCATCACCGTTTGCCCATTGGGCACCGTTTTTCTCCGCGTCCTCTACCATCGAACGAAATTTGAGGATGTGAAACGGCTCGCCGTTCAACCCTAAGCGTTCTTGTTTGTAAAACGCGGCGCCTTTGGACGTGCACCATACCACCAAGCCCATAACGAGCATCGGGATGGCCAATACCACGATCAACACCAGCGAAAGAGCAATATCAACCACGCGTTTGCCGAGCGAATACCACGGCCGCTCGGGAAGATCACCCAGTGACGGCACGAAATACTCGCGGTCCGCCGTGTACGGCAAGATCACCTTTTGGCCGATTTGGGTGCGAGGGCGCTTATGAACTTGTTTGCGTTTGACAGCCACTTCGTTGATGATCATACCGCGTTTCCTTTTCCTGTGATTGGCACTACTTTCACGAATACTTTAAACACCTTACCATTCCGTGCCAAAAAAGTCAACGAATGTTACAATATCGTCACATTAGTATCCCAAGAGCAAAAAACGGCACATTCCCGCAAAATCGCGGATCCAATACGACGGGAGCAGATCCCATTTGGTGTGCGCCGTCACCGCGCCGATCTGCTCAAAACCGTGCTTTTTCGCCAGCAGTTGCGCACGGCATTGGTGAAATTCCTGCGTAACCACTGCCACCGACAACGATAACCCGTTTTCCTCTGCCACACGACGGGAAAACTCAAAGTTTTCGTCGGTATTGGTGGCGTTCTCTTCCAAATACAGGCGCTCTTCCACAACGCCCTTGTCAAGCAGATATTTCTTCATCGCGGCGGCCTCGGTACAATCCTCGTCGGGCCCTTGTCCGCCCGTTAAAATGCACACCGCCTCGGGGTTTTTGTTCAAATAGTCGGCAGCGGCATCCAGTCGCTCGCGCAAGGTACGGCTCGGCCATTCACCGCGAAGACCCGCACCCAGCACAATCAGCGTCGCCTTTTCGGGCGCAGGGCGTGCAGCGGCCGCCACCATCACGCCTGATACCCCGATAAACAGCAGGAGTACCGCTGAAACAAGCGAAAGGAGCACAAGGAGCACCGCTTTTCCCACAGGCGTACCCCATAGAGCACACCACAACGCCACCGCTTGATTCCACCATACGCAGACGGCAACCAGCATCACGCCCACACCCATCATCGCCACGCATCCCACGTGGATGCGGCTTGCCGTAAGCGGCAGAGCACCCCACAACAAGCAAACCGCGCCCAACACGGCACCCGCCGTGCGTAGGCCTTGTCCAACCGTCATACGGCTCACCTTCCTTTCAACCGTTTCTCCCATTTTACCACAAAAGAAGCATCGGCACAACGCCCACACCCCATAAGGCAGTATTTTCCTTAAAAAAACTTTTGGCACAATTATGCGTCAAAAAGCCTCGATATGCGTCAGCATTATCGAGGCTTTTTTGTTTGCGCTTTATTTAGATTTTGCGCACGCGAATCACGCCGTCAATGGCGGCAATTTTGGCAAGCAGGTCATCCGCCACCACGCTGTCCACGTCCAGCACGGTGTAGGCATTGTCTTTCTTGGAACGGTTGGTCATATTGTCGATGTTGACACCGGCTTCCGAAATCACCGCGCTGATCTGCGCCACCATATTGGGCACGTTTTTGTGCAATACACATACGCGGCACACGGTAGAACGCGGGATCTCCATCGCGGGGAAGTTAACGGAATGGACGATGATGCCTTCTTCGAGGTAGGCTTTGAGTTCGTCCGCCGCCATCATCGCGCAGTTGTCTTCGCTTTCGGGAGTGGAAGCGCCCAGGTGCGGAATGGCCACCACGTTTTCCACGCCGAGCATCTCGTCGGACGGGAAATCCACCACGTAGCACGCCACTTTGCCGTTCGCCAAAGCGTTCAACATCGAATCGCTGTCCACCAATTCGCCGCGCGCAAAGTTGAGAATGCGCACGCCGTCTTTCATCGTCGCAATGGTATCGGCGTTCACCAATCCGCGCGTACCGTCGTTGAGCGGCACGTGAATGGTGATGTAGTCACATTCGGCAAAAATTTGGTCCATCCCCGTGGCATGATGCACCGAACGAGAAAGCGACCACGCGGCATCCACCGACAAATACGGGTCGTACCCGTACACGTCCATACCGAGCGCCAACGCCGCGTTGGCAACCTTGATGCCGATGGCGCCAAGGCCGATAACACCGAGTTTTTTGCCCATAATTTCGGGGCCCGCAAATTGGCCTTTGCCTTTTTCCACCAACTTGCCCACTTCGGCACCTTTGCCCTTGAGGGTTTGCGCCCATTCAATGGCGGGCGCCACTTTACGGGATGCGAGGAACAACCCCGCGATCACGAGTTCTTTTACGGCGTTTGCGTTGGCACCGGGGGTGTTGAACACCACGATACCCGCGTCACTGCAGCGATCCAACGGAATGTTGTTAACACCCGCGCCGGCACGCGCCACGGCCAAAAGCGAGGACGGGAATTCCATTTCATGCATGGCGGCAGAGCGCACCAACACACCGGCGGGGTTTTCCACCGCATCGCCCACCACGTAGTTTGCGCCGAGGCGGTCGGTGCCGCAAGCGGCAATTTTGTTAAGCGTTAAAATGTTCATTTGTTCTTCTCCTCAAACGCCTTCATAAAGGCCACCAATTTTTCCACACCTTCGATCGGCATCGCGTTGTAGATGGAAGCGCGCATACCGCCCACCGAACGGTGACCCTTGAGGTTGATAAAGCCGGCCGCAGCCGCTTCTTTCACGAATTTGGCATCGAGTTCTTCGTTGCCCGTCACAAACGGAACGTTCATCAGCGAACGGTCTTTCTTTTCCACCGTACCGTTGAACATTTCGGACGAATCCAAGAAGTCGTACAAAAGGGCGGCTTTCTTTTCGTTGATGTCCTTCATATTTTCAAGACCGCCGATGTCGTTTTTGATCCATTCGAGCACCAGTTTGCAGATGTAGATGGAATAGCACGGCGGGGTGTTATACATCGAACCGTTGTCCGCGTGGATCTGATAGTTGAACATGGTGGGGGTGATGTCACGCGCGTTGCCGATCAAGTCTTCGCGGATGATGACCACCGTAAGGCCCGCAGGGCCCATGTTCTTTTGTGCGCCCGCGTACAGCATCCCGAACTTGGACACGTCGATCGGTTCGGACAACGCGCAAGACGAAATGTCCGCAATCAGCGGCACGTTGCCGGTTTCGGGCAACTCGGTGTAACGGGTGCCGTAAATCGTATTGTTCATGCAGATATGCACGTAGTCCGCATCGGGAGTAAAATCTTCGGCTTTCCACGCGGGAATGTAGGAGAACGTTTTGTCTTTGGAAGACGCCACCACGTGTGCCTCGCCGTAACGGGAGGCCTCTTGGTACGCTTTGTTCGCCCATTGTCCCGTAATGAGGAAGTCGGCCTTGCCGCTGCCGTTCATCAGGTTGAGGGGGATCATCGCAAACTGCGAAGAAGCGCCGCCTTGCAAAAAGAGCACTTTATAGTTGCTCGGAATGTTCATCACTTCACGAAGCAGAGCCTCACAGTCTTTAATGATGGCATCGTAGGTCTTCGATCGGTGAGACATCTCCATAACGGACTGTCCGGACCCCTGATAGTCCATCATCTCGTCTGCGGCGATGCGCAGCACGCTTTCCGGCAGCGTCGAGGGGCCGGCCGAAAAATTGTAAACTCTTGCCATGATACATTCCTCCTGAAAAAATAAAATCGCATTAGAATCATTTTACTACAGTAAAGCGACATAGTCAACGGCAAATGTGCATTTTTATACACATTCCGAAATTTGGCGGAGGCTTATCGGAGAAATTATGCAAATTCACCACACCGACTTGCCAAAGACTGAAAAATACAGTATACTCTACTTAGACTATGTGAAAGGCGGACGTTTTTATGACCATTGCGGATATTGCACGCATTTTAAATGCCACCGTCGTGTGTGGTCAAAATCTGGATACCGAGGTGCTGGGCGCGTGCGGCAGCGATATGATGAGTGACGTGCTCGCGTATGTGAAAGAACAGGCGGTGCTGTTGTCGGGGCTTGTGAATATGCAGGTCATCCGCACGGCGGAAATGATGGATATGGTGTGCGTGGTGTTTGTGCGCGGCAAACAGCCCACCGAAGAAATGATTACCCTCGCCAAAGAACGCGATATGGTGCTGCTTTCCACCGAGCAACGTATGTTCACGGCCTGCGGCCTGTTGTATGCAAACGGCCTCACCGGCGGCGAACAGTAAGGCGGCGGTTATGAACATTCAACTTCACTATACGGTACCGGCGGACGACTTTACCCGTGCGGGCGAAGCGTCGGGCGCCGTCAAAGCCAAATTAAAACAACTCGGGTTCCGTCCCGACGTGATTCGCAAAGTCGCCATCGCGATGTACGAGGGCGAGATCAATATGGTCATTCACGCGGGCGGCGGTCAGGCAGACGTGGAAATCGATGCTGACCGCGTGGTGGTTGTCCTCACCGACCAAGGCCCCGGCATTGCCGACATTGAAAAGGCGATGCAAGAAGGGTATTCCACCGCTTCCGAAACGGTGCGCAACCTCGGTTTCGGCGCGGGGATGGGTCTGCCCAACATCAAAAAATACACCGATGACCTGGTCATCGATACCGAACTCGGCAAAGGAACGCGCATCACGATGACGGTGCTCGTATAGCCGAACTCCCATCGGTCACAGGAGGTTTGCTATGGAAACCTTGTTTCATTCCGTCACACTCGACACCGAAAAATGTGTCGGGTGCACCAACTGCATCAAGCATTGCCCCACCGAAGCCATTCGCGTGCGCGGCGGAAAAGCCACCATTCTCTCACAGCGATGTATCGACTGCGGTGAGTGTATTCGCGTGTGTCCGCATCACGCCAAAAAAGCACGGCACGATTCGCTGGATATTTTGCAAAACTTTCAATACACCGTGGCGCTCCCCGCCCCTGCCCTGTTCGGGCAATTCAACAATCTGGACGATATCGACATTATCCTCACGGGGTTGTTGGAACTCGGGTTTGACAGCGTGTTTGAGGTCTCCCGTGCGGCAGAGATCGTGTCGGATGCCACCCGCCGCTTAATGGCGGAAGGCAAACTGAAAAAACCGGTCATCAGTTCCGCGTGTCCCGCGGTGGTGCGGCTCATTCAAGTGCGGTTTCCCCACCTGTGCGACCACGTGCTGCCGATGAAATCGCCGATGGAAGTGGCCGCCGCCCTCGCGCGCCAACGTGTGATGGCGCAAACGGGGCTGTCACCGGATGAAATCGGCATCATCTTCATCTCCCCTTGCCCCGCCAAAGTCACCGACGTGCGCTTGCCCATCGGCAGTGACCGGTCGCAGGTGGACGGGGTTCTCTCCATCAGCAACATCTATCCTCAATTGGTGCACAAAATGGACCACTTGACTCACGTGGACCCGTTGTTCAAATCGGGGCTCATCGGGGTGAGCTGGTCGTTCATCGGCGGCGAGGCCGCCGGTCTTCTCAACGAAAATCATCTGTCGGCAGACGGCATTCAAAACGTCATTAAGGTACTGGAAGAACTGGAAGACGACAAACTGGCCGATCTGGATTTCATCGAACTCAACGCCTGTTCGGGCGGTTGCGTGGGCGGCGTGTTCACCGCCGAAAACGGCTACGTGGCACGCGCACGCATCAAACGACTGCGCAAATATATGCCCGTGTCGTGCAATCGGGCAGACGACGTGGGCGACCTTACCGCCCTGCAATGGAATCGTCCGTTGGAGGAAAACCCCGCCCTCAAACTTGCCGATAACATTGAAGACGCCATGCGCCTGATGCAACAGGCCGACGAGGTGTTTGACCGCCTTCCCAACCTTGACTGCGGTTCGTGCGGCGCGCCCAGTTGCCGCGCCTTGGCGGGGGACGTGGCGCTCGGCCAAGCACAGGAGACCGATTGCATCTTCCTTATGCGCCAACAAATTCAAGAGATTGCCTCGCGTCTCGCGGGCATCGGACAAACGGAGTGACGGCTATGACGGTAAACGAACTGAAAACCGCCCTTTCCCTCGAAACCTTGGTGGAAGGGGATCTTTCGCGTGAGGTAACCGGGGGCTACTGCGGCGATCTGCTCAGTTGGGTGATGAGCCGTGCCGACGCAGGCAACGCGTGGATCACCGTGATGGGCAACATCAACGCCGTGGCGGTATGCGCCTTGGCGGAAATCTCCTGCCTGATTTTGGCGGATACCGCTGCCTTGGACGAAAACGCCCGTTTGCGCGCCGAAACGGAAGAATTGCCCGTTTTGCGCAGTGATAAAAACATCTACGAGTTGGCGGTGGCGCTGTCCCGTCTGTTGCCGTTATGAAGATCTACTACGATTTTCATCTGCATTCGTGCCTATCCCCGTGCGGCGACAACGATATGACCCCCCACAACATTGTCAATATGGCGTTGTTGTCGGGGCTCACCGCCATTGCCCTTACCGACCATAACTCTTGCCGCAACTGTCCCGCCACCGCCAAGGTGGCCGCGGCGGCAGGGCTCACGTTTTTGTCGGGTATGGAACTGTGCACCGCCGAAGAAGCGCACGTGGTGTGCCTGTTCCCCACCGTGGAAGCAGCACTCGCGTTTGAGGCGGTCGTCGCACCGACGTTGCCGCCGCTTCCCAACCGTCCCGATATTTTCGGCGACCAACTGGTGTGCGACGAACAAGACAACGTCTGCGACCGTCACGCACCGCTTCTGGCCGCCGCCTCGTCCATCAGTGTGGACGACGTGTCCTCTCTTGTAAAACAACACGGCGGCGCGGCCTTTCCCGCGCATATCGACCGTCCCTCCCTCAGTGTCACCGCGGCGCTCGGCACGTTGCCGCCGCTTGGCTTTGCGGTGACCGAGGCAACCCACAAGGCCGACCCCCTTTCCCTTTGCGAACAGTATCCCGAGGCAAAGGGGAAACCGATGCTTCTGAATTCCGACGCGCATTATCTGGAAGACATCCGCGAGGCGGGCGCGTGGCTGGACCTGCCGAACAACTCCGCCGCCACCATCCTTGCCGCCTTGCGCGGCGACATTCCCTGTCCGTGGTCGCGGTAAATAACAACCCCCAACAGAGTGAAGGTCACTTTGTTGGGGGTTGCTTCTTTTATATCGGTTTTCCGTAACGATTCAGGGCGGCGGCCAGCACACTGCCGCCAACGGTGCACGCCAGAAACTGTCCCAGCGCCACCCACAAAACGTGCGCCCACCAGGGCAATCCGCCGTACACCCCATACAACTCTGTTCCCACGATCAACGCGTTAAAAACAACAGGCGGTAAAGTGGCAATCAACGGCAATCCTCGAAATCGTATACGGCGAAGTGCAAAGGTAGCCCACGCGGCAAGCCCCGTTGCGGCCGTGCCAAACAACAGATCCCACGCGCCGGCGGGGTTTGCGCCCATCGACAACCCGATGAGGTTGGACAAAAAGCACCCCACCGTCAGTCCCGGCACGGCCGACGGCATATACACGGGCAACACCGTCAGTATTTCCGCCACACGCACCTGCATACCGCCGAAACTAAGCGGATACACCAACACCGTCAGTGCCGTATACAAGGCGGCGATCATCCCTGCCTTGGCCAATTGGGCGGCAGGCAAGGCTCGTCTTGGTTGTTTCATTTTCTTCACGTTCTTTCCGTAGTTTTATTTAACGTCAGGATGGTTTCGAACTGACGAAGGCAAGTGCCTCTTATTTGCCAATTACGTCGATTCCCATATAACGGCGCAACACTTCGGGCACCGTCACCGACCCGTCGGCATTCTGATACTGCTCGACAATGGCGGGAATGACACGGCTGGTGGCAAGGCCGGACGCGTTAAGCGTATGAGCGAACTGCAATTTGCCGTTTTCGTCGCGGTATTTCACGTTGCCGCGGCGCGCTTGATAGTCGCGCGCGTTGGAGGCGGAACTGACTTCCTTGTAGATCTCCATACTGGGGATCCACACTTCAATGTCGGACGTACGCGCCATCGAGAAAGAGCAGTCACCCGCGGCCAATTTGCTGAGTTGATAATGCAACCCGAGTTTTTGCACCAACCGTTCCGCCTTGCCCACCAATTCTTCAAACGCGGCATCCGAGCCCTCGGCGGTGGTGTATTGCACCATTTCCACCTTGTTGAATTGGTGGCCGCGGATCATGCCGCGTTCTTCCGAACGGTAACTGCCCGCTTCGCGGCGGTAGCACGGGGTGTAGGCAATGTATTTGCGCGGCAACTCGTCTTTGCTCAAAATTTCATCGCGGTGCAGGTTCACCAGTGCGGTTTCCGCGGTGGGGAGCATAAATTTCGGGTCGGAACTGGTCGGATTTTGAATCCAGTATACTTCTTCCTTGAATTTCGGGAACTGCCCCGCCACGTATCCGCACTCGTACCCGAGCATATGGGGAGGCAAAATGAACTCGTAACCGTCGGCAATGTGCTCGTCAATGAAGAAATTGAGCAACGCCCACTCCAGCCGCGCGCCCCAACCGCGGTATACCCACGAACCGTTCCCCGCCAACTTGGCACCGCGCTCGTAGTCGATAAGGCCGAGATCCTCGCACAGTTCCACGTGGTTTTTAATGGGGAAATCAAAGGCGGGTTTTTCCCCAAACAAGTGCACACATTCGTTGTTTTCCTTGCCGCCCGCTTTCAAATCGGCGTCGGGCAGGTTGGGAATGG
>JAZULW010000078.1:0-14405 GCA_045603285.1 Acutalibacteraceae bacterium
GAGTTCGGCTTTTTAGGAGTCGACGTTTTGACCGCAGTGCACACGCCACGCTTTTGGGGAGAGTTTTGATCGGTAGCAACGCGCTTTTTGGAGTTCCAGCCTTTCAGCAGAGCCGGCGCATTTGCTTTCTTTTCCAATTCTTCTCTTCCTTTACGGACCAACTGGTTAAAAGTAGGCAATCGTAACACCTCCTGTTCAGAATATCGGGAATAACGCGGATTTTTGGGCATAATTCACCCATAGACCGCATTACACCACGGTTGTTAATTGTAACACGACAAATCGTCCTTGTCAAGCAGTTTTATTCGGTTTTTTACAGGGGTTGCCAATTTTCAAATATACGCTCTTTGGTTGACAGTTTACCCTTATATTGCTATAATATCCTATATATGGCTATATGACGTTTAGGAGGTGCATTATGCACACAGTCAGCATCATCATGCCCTTATACAACGTGGAAGCTTGTATGAAAGCTTCCATCGAATCGGTTTTGTGTCAAACCTACCGCCAGTGGGAACTGATTCTGGTCGATGACGGTTCTCCCGACAACAGCGGTGCGGTAGCGGACGAATTCGCCCGCGAATATCCCGACCGTATTCGGGTTTTGCATCAAGAAAACCGCGGGCAAGGTGGTGCACGCAACGCGGGTGTGGCCATTGCAAATGGGGAGTATTTGTTCTTTATGGACAGTGACGACACCATCGAGCCGAATCTTTTGGAGGTAACCGTCCGCTTAGCCGCTCAACAAAACGCGGATGTTGTTGCCTTTGAGCACGACATTCGCCGTCCCGACGGCTCGCTTGTGAAAACCGTGGACAACCCTTTTGAACTGCCGCGAACAGGCAACCCGCGTATCCAACGCGAGTTTTTGCTGGTGGCCGGTATGCCGTGGAACAAACTGTTCAACACCGCGTTTTATCGTTCCACCGGTCTTTCCTTCCCCGAAAAAGTCTGGTATGAAGATTTCATTCTTTGCACGAAAATGATGGCACAAGCGCGCACGGTTGTGCACACCTCTCGCCCGCTGTATCATTATTTTCTGCGCCCCAACAGTACGATGCGAAACCAAAACACCACCCGCAACCGCGAGATTATTGATGCTATGGAAAACATCCGCCTGTTTTTTGAACAAGAAGGACTATCCGAGATGTTTAAGGATGAACTGTGTTGTTTGGCTATCGACAACGTATACATCGCGGCTTCTCTTCGTCTGATCCGCATTAACCCTCACGACCCGTTGATTCCCGAGTTACAACAGTACATCCGCACCCATTTCCCGCATTATCGCAACAATCGGTATCTCCCCTGTCTTTCCTCCCAATATCGTTTAACGTTCCGCTTGTTAGAATGGCGAATGATTTGGCTTATTTCTCTGCTGACTAAATTAAAAGACTCGAAAAAGGCGTGATTGTATATGTTCCCTGACCGTTTGAGATTTCTCTCTGTTACCGACCGTTGTGAAACGGTTTTCAAATGCTTGTTTTTTCTCTATGCAGCGATGTCGTTTAATTGCGTCACGTTCGGTACACCGCTTGTTTCTCTTGTTATGTGGCCGACATTTGCGCTCGGCGCCTTGCTCATCTTAAACCGTGTCTTCCATATAACCCGCTATCGCACACCGTATATGTGGTGGTTGGTGGCGCTTTTGGGCGCCGCCTGCATATCCCTGCTGTGTAATTGGCACTACAATTTGAGAATGAACATGGTGTATATCGTCACGTGGGCATTTTACTTCCTTCTCCTATACGTGCAACCGCGCGAGCGAAACGAAGAAGTTTTAAAAAAGGACATGCGCCTACTCGCCTTGTTGTACATCGTGTTTACCGAAATTGCGGTAGTGGTAAGCATCGGTATGATGTTTACGGGGTATTACGTGCGTATACCATTTGAAGGTGGCCGTATGCTTGGCGGTTTTGTGGAATCACGCTTGTACGGTATGTTTATTGATCCCAATGCCGGCGCCACCTGCGCGGGAGTATCCATTTTGCTGATGGTACACGCCATGCGTTCACATCGCCGCGTTTGGCAACGTGCCCTTCTAACGGTTTTTGTGATATTGAACTTGTTTTATATGGCTTTTTCCGACTCGCGCACCGGTAAAGTGGTGTTGCTCACGGTAGGATTCATTTACACACTTTTATACCTGATGCGGGCATTGAACGGCCGCCGCTTGATGCCGTTGTGTGCCTTGGCCGGCGCATTGGTCATTGGTCTTGGTTGTTTTTGTGCGCCGACACTTTTGAAAAAAGGATACAATGCCGCCGTTTCCGCTTGGGCAACCGCACAAACGGAACAGCCTTCCGATACGGGAGATGCTCCCTTGACCGAGGAAGAAAAGCAAGAACTGATTGACTCGATGACCATTCATCGGGAATACGATTTAAGCAGCGACATTTCCAACCGCCGTTTCTCGGTGTGGAAAAGCGGCGTGGAAATTTTTCTGAAACGACCCATTGTGGGCACCACCTACACAGGCTTTACGGATTTTGCCCGCACGCATCTGCCCGAAACGTATATTGTCAACAACGACCAGGGGGATATGATCACGTTTGACAATGAGATCGTCAACACCATGGTATCGGGCGGCATTCTCAATTTGGTTCCGCTTTTGGTGTTTGCGTTTGGTATTTTGCTGTTTTTGGTGCGCCGCATCGGCCTGCTTGAGAACGCCGACACCTATGCGTTAGGGGCAGCGGCCTTTGCCGCCGTGTGTGGCATTGCGGCAAGCGCGATGTTCCGCTCGGCTGTTTTGTATTACATTTCCTCCAACAGTGTTTTATTCTGGACTTTTCTTGGCGACTTGGCGATGTTATGCCTTCCG
Source organism: Acutalibacteraceae bacterium (assembly GCA_045603285.1). Taxonomy (GTDB): domain Bacteria; phylum Bacillota; class Clostridia; order Oscillospirales; family Acutalibacteraceae; genus RGIG3009. Next base: position 2,822 of record JAZULW010000078.1, read on the forward strand.
ATAAAACGAGGTGAACAACATGCATCGTGACATTGATTTGGTTATCCCGTGGGTGGACGGTGGCGATGAAGCGTGGTTGGAAGAAAAAAACTGTGTAACGGGCACCGCGCCCGACGGTGGTGCCGTGCGCTTTCGCGACTGGGACAATCTGCACTATCTGTTTCGCGGGGTTGAAACGTTCTTGCCGTTCGTTCGCAAGGTGCACTTGGTTACGTGGGGGCACTTGCCACCGTGGTTAAACACCGACTGTGAGAAACTGCACGTGGTGAATCATCGCGACTATATCCCCGCCGAATATTTGCCCACTTTCAACTCCAACACGATTGAACTCAACTTTCATCGCATTGACGGGTTAGCAGAGCAGTTTATTTGTGCCAACGACGATATGTTCTTTTTGCAACCCTTGACTGCCGATTTTTTCTTTAAAAACGGTGTGCCCGTAGATACGTGTGCTGAAGAAGCACACGCCTTCATCAGCGGACCCATTGACCATATTATCAGCAACAACCTGGCCATTGTGAACAAGCATTTTTCGAAAAAAGAAACCGTGCGCCGACACCGTCGGTTATGGTATACCCCCAAAGCGGGAAAAAGTTTTTTAAAAAATCTATATATGATGCCGTTTGCTCATTTTACCGGTTTCTTTGACCCACACATTCCCCTCACGTATTCCAAACACACGTTTGAAGAGTTGTGGCAAGCGGAACCGGATGCTTTGGACAGTACCTGCCGCCACCGCATCCGTTCTACCGATGACATCAACCATTGGTTGTGCCGTTATTGGCAGTTTGTAACCGGCAACTTTGTGCCCGACGGGACAACGCGCGGACGTTTTTTCTCCATCGGGCGTGACGATGCAGCGATTGCGGATGCCATCCTTCATCGCCGTTACCCGATGATCTGCTTGAACGACGACGATCCCGACCTTGATTTTGAGGCGGAGAAAACTCAAATCCGGCAGTTGTTTGAACAAATTTTGCCGAACAAATCGGCTTTTGAAAAGTAAAGGAGAGGTACGTATGAAAACATTTTTGAACGTAATGGGTTGTATTTTTGCCGCACTGTTCAGCGTGGTGCTTGTGGTTGTATTGCTGGCATTCCCCGTGTACCGTTCGCTTATTTCCTTTGCCAAACCGTCTACCATTACCACCGTGGTACAAGGCATTGACTATTCCGCCTTGCTCCCTGAACCCGAAGAATTGAAAAAAATCGTCGGTGTGGAATGGGTAGATACACAAGTTGTCAACGAAATTATGCAATCGGATGCCGTCGGCAAAATTGTGGACTTGTATGCGACGGATGTGGTCAACAATCTTTTGCAAAACGGCGAACAACCGCAATTGACAGTAGAAGCTTTGCAGACCATTGCCGAAGAGGAAATGGATTCGCTCGTAGAGGTCATCACGCCCTACATACCGGAAGAAATTCCCTTGTCTGAAGAAGAACTCGCAAACGAAATCCGCACCCTTATTAACGAAAACACCGACCAGATTTTGGAATTTTTGCCCGACATTTCGGAATTGGCGGGCGGTAATGTGAACGTGGAAAACAATGCTTCCGCGGGCGCACGTGCTCTTCCCTCACCTACCCCTGCCCCCACCGCGGCGGAAGAAGATCCGTTTGCCATCATCCGCCAGATCATAGACCCCAGCATTTCGATAGGGTTTATTGTGGCGATTGCAATCGTTGTGTTGCTGATCGCGCTTTGCCGCTTTAACCGCTTCGGTGGTATGCTTTGGCTGGGTATTGACGCGCTTATTGCCGCGCTGCCCGTCACCTTGTTGGCCGTTGGTTTGAAGGGCACTGCCGTTTCGGCTTTGCTCGGCGAAGAACTGGCTTCGGTAACCGCTCTTATCGATTCGATAACCAGCGTTTTGTCACGTGAACTCGCCGTTGCGGCCATCGTTTACGCCGTTGTCGGTGTTGTATTCATCGTAGGCTACATTCTGTTGTGTAAATTCGTAAAAACCAAGGCCGTTCCTGAGGAAGCTCTGCCTGCCGAACCGGCCGCCGAATAAATGATTTGATTTTGTTATGAATTGTTCTCCTTTGACCAAACGCGCGCTTTTATGGCGCTTTATGCAAGGCAGCAAACGGTTTTTTCTTATCAGTATTTTTACGTCACTTTCGGTTACGTTTGTGGACACTCTCATTCCGCAAATCACCCGTTACACGGTGGATACGGTTATTGGTAACAAACCCTCTGACCTGCCCGCCCTTGCCAATGAACTGATCGAGCGTCTTGGCGGCGCTCCGTATCTGCGCGCCCATTTGTGGATATTGGCCATCGCCGTAGCAACACTCGCCTTGATCGCCGCCCTTTCGCGCTATCTGCAACGAGTATTCAGCACCACGGCTTCCGAGACGTTGGTGCGCCATATGCGCCATCTGCTGTTTTCACACATTCAACGGCTTCCGTTTTCGTGGCATATGCAAAACCGCACGGGTGATATCATTCAGCGATGCACATCCGACGTGGAAACGGTGAAAAACTTTTTATCGGAGCAACTGATTTCCATTTTTCGCATTGTGATCCAAATTGCCGTATCGCTTTTCGTGATGTATACGATGAATGTGCCGCTTGCTGTGGCCGCAACGATAACGTTGCCTGTCATCTTGCTTTATTCGTCCTTTTTTGGTGGACGTATTCGCAACCGATTTAAGGAGTGTGACGAGGCAGAAGGTGTTCTTTCCGCCATCACACAGGAAAATTTAACGGGTGTGCGTGTGGTACGCGCCTTTGGACGCGAGGCATACGAGCGCGACCGTTTCGGCGCGCAAAACACGGAATACACCAACCGCTGGTTGCGTTTATCCCGTTTAATGTCGGCGTTTTGGGGCGTTGGCGATTTCATCGCCGGCGCACAGGTGATGCTCATTTTGGTGTTAGGTGTATTGCAATGCGCCAACGATACGATGACGGCGGGCGATTTTATTGCTTTTATGTCGTACAACACGATGCTGTCGTGGCCCATTCGCCGTTTGGGGCGTATGATATCCGAACTTAGCAAAGCGGGCATTTCGGTTGACCGCTTGCACTATATCCTCTCCTCTCCTGCCGAGCAGGACCGCCCCGATGCCACAGAACCCGATCTGCGCGGGGATATTGTGTTTGATAACGTATCTTTTGCGTACGAAGGGTGCGACGAATTGTTATCCAATGTTTCCTTTACCGCCAAAAGCGGCCAAACAGTCGGCATTTTGGGCGGTACGGGTTCGGGAAAATCCACCTTGATGCACCTATTGAACCGCTTATACCCCTTGCCCGAAGACGGCAGCGGCGGCCGCATCACCATTGGCGGTGTGGACATTGCCGATATGAAAGCCGCGCATCTGCGCCGCGGTATAGGCATGGTGTTGCAAGAGCCCTACCTGTTTTCACGTTCCATTGCCGATAACATTGCCATCACCGACAGTGCCATTACCGAAGAGGATATCCGCGAAGCGGCACGCATTGCGTGTTTGGACGACACGGTAAACGAATTTGCCGATGGATATGACACCTTTGTGGGTGAACGCGGCGTTACCTTATCGGGTGGACAAAAACAGCGCGCCGCCATTGCACGTATGCTCACCCAAAAAACACCCATTATGGTGTTTGACGATTCTCTTTCGGCGGTGGATGCCGAAACCGACGCCCGTATCCGCGCGGCACTCAAAGAACATTTGGGGCAATCCACGGTGTTTCTCATTTCCCACCGCACGGCCACGTTGATGCATGCCGACCTTATTTTGGTGTTGGACAAAGGCCGCATCGCCGAATCCGGCACGCACGCACAGTTAATGCAACGTGAAAACGGCATATATCGCCGCATTTATGAGATGCAGTTGGCCGGTGCCTTTGAAAAGGAGGTGGCGGTATGAGCGTTCAACAAAAACGAAAAACGGAAGAGCACGTAAGGCTTCCCTATTTTGGCTTAAACCGTTTGCTTCCGTTTTTAAAACCCTATCGCCGCATCCTCATCGTGATGACGATGTTGGCGTTGGTTGGCAGTTTGGTGGACATTGCTCTGCCTCTTTTTCAACGCTATGCCATTGATCGGTATATTGTGGACGGTGTGACCGATACACTCGGCATTTTTATCGCCGTGTACTTGGGAGCTTTGTTGATCCAGGTGGCCGCCAATTTCTTTGCTTTTTACAACGCCACGCACGTGGAAATGAAGATTGGATACGATTTGAAAAAGGTCAGCTTTGACCACTTACAAACGCTTTCCTTTTCTTACTTCAACCAAAACAGCGTCGGCTACATTCATTCCCGCGTGATGAGTGATACCTCGCGCATCGGCGAATTGGTATCATGGGTGATGATGGACAGCATTTGGCACACGTCATACATCCTCGGTGCCATCGTGGTTATGGTATCCATCAACTGGAAACTGGCATTACTCGTGCTGACGGTGGTACCGCTTGCAACCATACTCATTGCCTTATGCCGCAAGCATTTAAGCAGTCTAAATCATCGGATTCGCGAACTCAATTCCAAAATATCGGGCGATTATAACGAGGGTATCACAGGCGCCAAAACCATCAAAACGTTGGTGGTGGAAAACACCATCATTGAGGAGTTCGATCACGATGCCGACACCATGAAACGCACCGCCATCAAAGCATCGCATTTCCGCGGTATGCTGTTTTCCTCCGTATCATTTTTTTCGATGGCGGGATTGGCGCTGGTGCTGTGGCGCGGCGGCCTCCTCACCTTCGAACAGGCGATGGAACTCGGTACACTTTCCGCTTTTATGTCATACGCGCAAGGGCTTACAGAACCGCTTTTATGGGTCATTGAATCCATCAACAGTCTTATCAATACCCAAGTGAACATTGAGCGTATCACGCGGCTGCTGGAAACCAAATCCGACGTTGTGGACACACCCGAAGTCATCCAAACATACGGTGACACATTCTCCCCCCGCCGCGAAAACTGGGAGCCTCTTTCAGGCGATATTGAATTTGACGATGTCACCTTCCGTTATCCCGACGGCGAAGAAACCGTACTGGAACATTTTTCGTTGAAGATACCCAAAGGAACCCAAGTAGCCATCGTGGGTGAAACGGGCGCCGGCAAATCCACCCTTGTGAACTTGGTCTGCCGCTTTTACGAACCGACTGCCGGCCGTGTATTGATTGACGGGCGCGATGCCCGTGAACGGTCGCAACTGTGGCTGCATTCGCATATCGGCTACGTACTGCAAGCACCCCACCTTTTCTCAGGGACGGTGCGCGATAATCTTCGTTATGGCAAACCTGATGCGACCGATGACGAGATATGGACCGCCTTGCAACTTGTTTCGGCAGATGCGGTGGTAAAACGGATGGACAACGGTTTGGACAGCGAAGTGGGTGAAGGCGGTGACCTGCTTTCGACAGGAGAAAAACAACTCCTTTCCTTTGCGCGTGCCATCATTGCCGACCCGCGGTTGCTTGTGTTAGACGAAGCCACCTCTTCGGTGGATACCTTAACCGAACAGATCATTCAAAACGCCATCGGCGAAGTAACAAAGGGGCGCACCTCGTTTATCATTGCACACCGTCTTTCCACCATTCGTGATGCCGACGTAATCATCGTGGTGCGTGCCGGCAAAATTGTGGAACAAGGAAAACACGCGGAATTGATGGCCAAAAAAGGATATTACCATACCTTATATACCCGCCAATTTGAGCGCGATACCGTCAATACACTTTTATAAACAAAAAAGCGGATGAGAAGAATTCTTCTCATCCGCTTGTCTTTTATTTGGTTAGGGTAAGGCGCACACCTTTTCCGACAACGGCAAAACTATATCCGCCTTGTGTCAGGCCCGCCTTTTGTAAAATGTTGCCCCAATGTTCGCCCAGCCATTTGGCGAATTGGTCAGGGGTATGTTTGTTCAAATACAATTCAATGACATTGTTTGTTTTCAGTTGTTGGGCAATCACATCTTCGGAGAATGTATCCATCCAGACACCCTGTATTTTGTAATAATTTTCCGCTTTGGAATCACAATGCGGCAAGGGATAATTATTCTCTCCAATGTTGTGATCTTGCGTTAAGATGGCATCCGAAATGTTGAAATAGGAATGCACAACAAAGGGAGCTGCTCCTTCGCTTACAACGGGATCGTCCCACGTAACATCGACCTCATAATACACATCGTTAATACGAACAATATTCCATTTATGGGATCCTCCCCCTGCCTTGCCGAAGACACTCAAGCATTGAATGCCGCATTGATACATTAAATATTGAAACGATTCCGCATATCCCTCGCACACAGAAAATTTCCCTGTGAGAGCACCATACGCATTATACGACGGCTTGCCGACATCTTTGTAGGTTAAAAGGTCACACAAGATATCGTGTACCGCCAATTCGCGATGATATTCGTCCCAGCTTCCCGAAACGTTGGACAACAATTGCTTAACAACTGCATCAAACTCCGCCTTGGCGCGGTCGCGTTCACTTTTGCTCATGGTGTATTCGGGCGAAACATCTACCACGCCACCACCTTCCAACACGGTAATGCCATAGCCTTCCGTGAGCCAAAAATGGTGGGGATAATCCAGCGTATAATACACCCATACTTTTTTTATTTCTTCCGGCGTAATATCGTATCCCGACGATTCAAAATCAACAACCTCCGCCATTTCTTCGGATGCTTTCACAAACGCATTGTAAATATACAACAGTTTTTCGCTTTCCGCTTCATCGGCCAACAAAGTATATCCGTAATACTCCTTGGGAGAAAGCGGCTTAAGCGCCGTGATCACGTCTGCCTTCGTGGTTGTCGTGGGCGCTTTGGTGGTGGTTGTGGTGGTCGTGGCCTCCGTTGTTGTGGTTTTCTTTTCGGTGGTGGTAACGGGTGCCTTCTCTGTCGTAGTAGCCGCTTCTTTGGTTGTAGTTGTGGTTTTTTCTGCTGTTGTCGTGCTTTCTTTTTCGGTTGTGGTGGTTTGTTTTTCCGTCGTTGTGGTCACCGTTTCGGTTGCCGTCTTGGTGGTTTCCTCACCGCCTGCAACTTCCGTGGTGGCGGTTGTCGTCGTCGTGATGGCGGTCGTGGTTGCCGTATCTTGCGGTACGGTATCCCCACAACCGCACAAACAGACGAGCAACAACACCATTGCACTGAAGAATGCCATTCGTCTTTTGAACATAAAGATTCCCTCTCCTCTCCTTTTCAGTATACGACTGTTTTCACTGTTCGTCAAGCAAACAAAAAAGCCTTGCCCCATCAGGCAAGGCTTTGGCATCATCGCTCTTCGCGGAAATAAGGCAATCCCAAGCCTGCGGGCGGTTGCAGTTCGCGTTTTTTGCGCATACTGGTAACAATGAGCACCAACAAGGTTACCACGTACGGCAGCATTTTAAAGAGTTCTTTTTCGGCAAAACCAATGCCGGTGATATAACTGCTGGCACAGTACAAGGCACCAAACAAAATGGAACCCAAAATGCCCAGGCCGGGTTTCCACGCGGTAAAGATAACCAGCGCAATACACAACCAACCAATGGCATCAATACAGTATTCCCAGTTGCCGTGCAGATAGTCCATAATAAAGGACAAACCGCCAAGCCCCGCAATACCGCAACCGACACACGTCGCAACATAGCGGTAGCGTTCCACGTTGATTCCCGCGGCGTCCGCCGTGGCAGGATTTTCGCCCACCGCACGCAAGTGCAGCCCGACACGCGTGCGGTTAAGAAGGACGGAGCAAACAACCGCAATGGCAATGGCCAAATACACAAACACACCGTGCGAAAGGAAGACTTCACCGAACCAGCCGAGTTTTTTGGCAAACGGCAAAGCGGCGGTAAAGTATTTGCTTCCCTTGCTGAAAATGATGCCCGTTTTGGAGATCATAAAGTTGGAAATGCCGACGCCAAGCGTGGTCAAAGCCAAACCGGTCACGTTTTGGTTGGCACGTAGCGTCACGGTTAAAAAACTGAAGATGAGACCCATCACACCTCCGCCGATAAAGGCAGCCAACAACGGAATGAGAACCGCCAAGAAGGGGTTGATGTTACGGCCAACTTCGGTGAAATACAGATACTCCGCATAACAACCGCAGGAAGCACCCACGCACATCACACCGGGGATGCCGAGGTTGAGGTGGCCGGATTTTTCTGCCAACGTTTCACCGGTGGAGCCGAGCAAAAAGGTCATCCCCAAACGGATGGAACTGATCAGAAAGGATAACATTACGCTCCCTCCTTTTCATTTTTGTTGACGGCAATTTTATATTGCAAGAAAAATTCGCACCCGATAATAAAGAGCAGGATAATACCCGTCACAATATCGGAAATGGAACTGTCAATTCTGAAATCGGTGGAAACCTGACTGGAACCAAGGCGCAAAAAGACGATGAGAAACGTCGTGAGCACCATAATCAGCGGATTAAACTTTGCAAGCCACGAGACCATAATAGCCGTGAAACCTTGGCCCCCCACCGTACCGGTGTTGATGGTATGGTTGGTACCGCCGACAAGCAAAAGACCGGCCAAACCGCACAAAGCGCCCGACACCACCATGGTGCGAATCACCACGTTTTTTACATTGATGCCGATATACTTGGCGGTGTTTTGGCTTTCGCCCACAACGGATATCTCGTATCCTTGTTTACTGTATTTGAGGTAAATATAGATCAGTACCGTTAACACGGCAACCACCACAATGTTGGTGAGATATTTGACACCGAACAACTGCGGAAGGCCGAATTGCGGCATAGACGGCAACACACCCGAGCCGCTTTTGACAAACGTTTTTAAGAACCACGCCACCGTTTGAATGGCAATGTAGTTCATCATGAGTGTAAAGAGCGTTTCGTTGGTTCCCCATTTCACCTGGAAAATAGCGGGAATGACCGCCCACAGAATACCCGCGAGCAAGGCGGCAAGTATCATCACGATCATCAACACGGGATAGGGCAGTGAATTACCGCAAAACATCATCACGCACACAGTGGCCAGGCCGCCCATCAACACTTGGCCTTCCGCACCGCAGTTCCAAAATTTCATTTTAAATGCCGGTGTAACGGCCAATGAAATGCATAACAATATGGCCATATTTTGAAGCAAATTCCAACGACGAATCGGCGTTGCGAATACACCGTTCACCATCGACACATACACTTGGAGGGGGTTTTTGCCCGAAAGCAACGTGATGATCACACCCGATACTACCAACGCGGAAATAATCGCAATGGCGCGTACGAGAATGCTTTTCCAAAGAGGAAGTTGATCCCGCTTAACCATATGAAACAAGGGGGTACGCGTTTTCTTTTCTTTTGCAGCCATCACGTTTCCTCCTTTCCTTCCCCATCGGTGGATTTGGTCATTAACAGACCGATTTCTTCTTTCGTGGCGGTGCGCGCATCGACAATGCCGGTGGTTTTACCCGAGTTGATGACCATAATGCGGTCACACAGCGCCAACAACACGTCCAGATCTTCCCCCACAAAGATGATGGCAACGCCTTTTTTCTTTTGCTCGTTTAACAAATTGTAAATGGTGTACGACGAGTTGATATCCAAACCGCGCACAGGGTAAGCCACCATCAATACCGTAGGAGCCGAAGCGATTTCACGGCCAACCAACACTTTTTGCACGTTACCGCCCGACAAGCGGCGAACGGGGGTGTTGGCATCGGGAGTCACCACTTCCAAATCTTTGATGATGTGTTCTGCCAAGTCACGCGGGGCTTTGCGTTCCAAAAACATACCTTTGCCCTTGGAATAACTGCGCAACATCATATTGTCCACAATGTCCATATTGCCGACGAGGCCCATACCCAAGCGGTCTTCGGGAACAAAGGACAGCCTTACACCAAGTTCGCGGATCTGAACGGGGGTTTTGTTTCGCAGATCTTCCGTCACTCCCGTTTTGGGATCGTGATAATAAATGTCCCCCGTCGTGAGCCGTTGCAAACCGGCAATGGCTTCCAACAGTTCCCGTTGGCCGGAGCCTGCAATACCCGCAATGCCGAAAATTTCACCCGAATGTACGGTGAAAGAAACATCGTCCAACACGGTTTCTCCCAAACGGTTGACACACGTGATATCTTGCACTTCCAACCGATCCTGCGGGTTTTCGGGTTCGCTGCGCTCAATGTTCAGGGATACCTTTTTCCCCACCATCATTTCGGTGAGTTCCGATTCGGTGGTTTCCGACGTGTTCACGGTACCAACGTATTCGCCTTTGCGAAGAACCGAAACACGGTCGGACAAACTGAGCACTTCGTGTAGTTTATGCGTGATGATAATAATGGCTTTGCCGTCATCACGCATGCGGCGCAACACCGCAAACAGTTTTTTGGTTTCCTGGGGAGTGAGAACGGCAGTGGGCTCATCCAAAATCAAAATATCGGCGCCGCGGTACAACACTTTTAAAATCTCTACCGTTTGTTTTTCGGATACCGACATATCGTATATCTTTTTGTTGGGATCCACATCGAATCCGTATTGCTCACTGATTTCACGAATGCGGGCGGCAGACTGCTTAATGTTATAATGCTTTTCTTCCAGCCCCAACACGATGTTTTCAGCGGCGGTAAACACATCCACCAACTTGAAATGTTGATGGATCATGCCGATTTTGTAGCCAAACGCATCTTTGGGAGAACGGATGACCACCTCTTCCCCGCCGATGAAAATTTGCCCTTCATCGGGGAAATAGATGCCCGAGATCATATTCATAAGCGTGGTTTTCCCGCTTCCGTTCTCGCCGAGAATGGACAGTATCTCGCCGTGATTGACGGCGAGATTGACATTGCGATTGGCAATAACGGAGCCAAACGTTTTGGTGATGTTTCTTAATTCAATTGCCGCTTGTGTATGCATACGTCGTTCCTCCTTTTTGTAGCGCTCAAGACTGCGGCGACAGTGTCGCCGCAGGTTTCAGCGTTATAAAGCGGTAAGGCGGGGCAACGGGTGCCCCGCCTTAAACTCTTTACAGTGCTCGAACTTAATATTTTTCGTTGAGCAAGGTGATGCCGTCGATACGGAGATCGAAGTAAGGAGCAGAGCGGTGTTTGGATTCGTAGAACACACCGTTTTCGATCACTTCGGTATCGGCGGTAAAGTTGGCATCGGTGTCAACATCGGCCAAGTAGGAGGCTTTCTTTTCGCCACCCACGGTCCAGGTGGCCGTGTCAAACACGTTGGTGGTGCCATCCTTCAATTTCGCAATAGCAGCCGTGATAGCCGCAACGGTTCCTTCCGCGGCAACGTCTTGGTTGATACCGGTGAGCACAACGGAACCTTCGGCAATGCCGCCGGTCCAGTCGGCCGCGATGGCGGTATCGGTGTTCACGCATTTAATGATGTAGTTGTAGTAGGGAGCCCAGTTAATGGCCGAGGAAACCATAAAGGTTTCGGGGCAGGACTCATAGGTGGAACCGTTGTAGGACACGTTGGGAACACCGGCAGCTTCGCAAGCAGAAGGAGCACCCATCGAGTCAGCGTGTTGGCTGATAAGCACGCAGTTGCGGGCAATCAACGCTTCGGCAACGTTTTTCTCTTCCACCGCATCGTACCAACTACCGGTAAACTGCACGTCCATCGTGACCGAGGGGCAGACCGATTTGGCGCCGAGGTAGAAAGAGGTGTAACCGGA
>JAZULW010000079.1:0-29151 GCA_045603285.1 Acutalibacteraceae bacterium
GCCTTCTTCCACCAAACGGCGGAGTTTGCGTTTGGACATCACCGTGTAGTTGATGTTCAGACGCGCAAATTCGATCTGGCGAGGTTTCCCCGGGAGATCGGCGTGTTCTACCACCCAATTGTAAAGGGGGCGGTGATCTTCGAATTCAAGCGAGCAAAGCGAATGAGTGATGTTTTCAATGGCGTCTTCAAGCGGATGCGCGAAGTCGTACATCGGATAAATGCACCACTTGTCCCCCTGACGATGGTGGGGAAGATGGTTGATGCGGTAAATAACGGGGTCGCGCATATTGAAGTTGCCGCTTGCCAAATCAATTTTGGCACGCAACGTCATCGCGCCATCGGCAAATTCGCCTGCACGCATGCGGGCAAACAAATCAAGGCTTTCTTCCATCGGGCGGTCGCGGTAGGGACTGACAGCAGGATGCGTAAGATCGCCGCGATTTTCACGCACCTGTTCGGGTGTCAATTCGCACACATAGGCAAGGCCCTTTTTGATGAGTCCCACTGCAATGTCGTACATCGTGTCAAAGTAGTCCGATGCGAAATAAAAGCGGTCATCCCAGTCGTATCCCAGCCAGTGAATGTCCTCTTGAATGGCATCAACGTATTCCTCGTCTTCTTTGGTGGGGTTGGTATCGTCCATACGGAGGTTACAGATACCGCCGTATTTAAGGGCGGTGCCAAAGTCAATGCACACCGCTTTGGCATGGCCAATGTGCAAATAGCCGTTGGGTTCGGGAGGAAAGCGGGTGTGAACCTGTTTTCCGTAGCAACGGCCGCCTTCGGCCAATTCCTCGTCAATGATATCGTGAATAAAGTTACTGCCGACACCGGCATTTTTCAGTTCTTCAGCCATGGTTTTCTCCTCACTGTGCGGCATTCAAGCGGGCCAACACGGTTTCTTTTCCTAACAGTTGCATAATGGAACACAAATCGGGGGTATTGCGCCGTCCCGTAACGGCAACACGAATGACGGTACTCACATCGCCCGCGTGTCCCTTGTAAGCTTCGGGGTTTTTCTTGTATTCTTTCACCTCAGGGCAGAAGCCAAGTGCGGGGCAAATGCTCTTAATGGTATCAAACCATGCTTGCTTGTCTTGCGCGGGGTCGTACACCTTTGCGTAGGCATCCAAAATGGCGACAATATCGTCCTTGGCCAAATTTTCGGGCCACGGATACGCGGTCGGCGCTTGGAAGAAATATTCCACGTAGGCGGGCACGTCACTCCACTTGGCAATATCTTTACGAGGTTTGTTGCCGCCACGGTCGATGGAAAAAATCCCCTCGGATACCGTTTTGTCCGACGCCAATTTTTGGTAAAGTTCGCCATCGTGTTGTTTTGCCCAGGCAAGTACTTGCTCGGTCACCGAAGCGGCATCCATCACCGCGATGACGTTTTTGCTTACGTCGTTTAACTTGTTTAGGTCAAACAAGGCACCCGAAACACTCATCTTCTTGAGGTTAAAGGGGAACGCGCTGCGCGGTTCGTCCGCGTGGGAACGGCGCCACTCTTCGTAGTCGCTGTTGGCCACGGTAAGCAGATATTCCATCACGCTATCCGCGGGATAGCCTTGTTCGGTGTAAAAATGCACTGCGGCTTCCGGGTCTTTGCGTTTGGAAAGTTTGCGTTTGCCACCGTCGTCCTCTTTCATAATGGGACTGACGTGCGCGTATTTCGGCGGTTTAAAGCCGAGCACACGGAACAGTTGCAGATGAATCGGTACCGAAGCGATCCACTCATCACCGCGGATCACGTGGGTGGTGCGCATCAAATGGTCGTCCACCGCGTGCGCAAAATGATAGGTGGGAATACCATCGGTTTTCAAAAGTACGATGTCTTGGTCGTTTTCAGGCATCTCAATGGTGCCTTTGATCATATCGTCAAATTTTACGCGGTGGCTTTCGTTACCCGGGGAACGCAACCGCACCACGTAGGGCTGTCCATCTTGTACGCGGGCAAGCGCTTCTTCAGGCGATAAATCGCGGCAACGGGCAAACGTGCCGTAGTAACCGGTACGTTGTTTTTGCGACTCTTGCACGGCGCGGGTGGCATCCAGTTCTTCTGCGGTGCAAAAACAAGGATACGCAAGGCCTTGCAGCAACAAAGCTTTGGCATAGGTATGGTAAATAACGGCGCGGTCGCTTTGGCGGTAGGGACCGTAGTTGCCGCTTTCCTTGTCAGAGCCTTCATAACCCTCGTCAATGTTCAAACCGTATTGACGCAGGCCTGCCAAAATATCGGCGGCGCCACCGTCCACTTCGCGCTTTTTGTCGGTATCTTCCAACCGGAAGTAAAACACACCGTTGGTTGCGCGGGCGGTAAGGTAGTTGACCGAAGCGGTAAACAACACACCCAAATGCAAATAACCCGTGGGGGACGGGGCAATACGCACCACACGTGCGCCTTCTTTTAACTGTCGGGTGGGATAGCGGTCTTCATAGTCTTCGGGGGTGAGGGTCACATCCGGAAACAACAGTTCCGCCAATTGTTCCAAGGCCGTCATAAGGCTCCTCCTAATAAAAATAACAATACACCCTTAATATTACATTTTTTGGTTGAAAAAGTCAATGCAAGTGTGGTACTATAAAGGAAAGATTTTCTGCTTTTTTGCAAAAAAGGAGCCTATTATTATGGAAAATACGGTTTGCGAACCTAAAAAACGCGCGCTCAGTTGCATTCAACCCACGGGCATTCCCACGCTCGGCAACTATTTGGGTGCTTTACGCAACTGGGTGGCAATGCAAGATGAATTCGAATGTTTTTACGCGGTGGCCGATTTGCACGCCGTGACGGTAAAGCAAGAACCGGCCAAACTGCGCCAGCAGATTTATGAAATGTTTGCGCTCTTAATCGCGATCGGGCTTGACCCTGAAAAATCGTTATTGTTCGTGCAGTCCCAAGTGCCGGCGCACGCGCAACTCAGTTGGTTGCTTTCTTGTCAAACGCAATTTGGTGAACTGTCGCGTATGACACAGTTTAAAGACAAATCCTCTCGCCATGCCGACAATATCAACGCCGGTTTGTTTACCTACCCTGCGCTTATGGCGGCGGACATTTTGTTGTATCAACCCGACTATGTGCCCGTGGGGGAGGACCAAAAGCAACATTGCGAACTCACGCGCGACTTGGCACTTCGGTTTAATAACCGCTATTCTCCGACGTTCACGGTTCCCGAACCGTATATTATGAAAACGGGCGCTCGTGTTCGCTCGTTGCAAGAACCTACCAAAAAAATGTCCAAGTCGGATGAGAACCAAAACGCCTTCATTTCGCTTAAAGACGATAAGGACACCATCATTCGCAAGTTCCGCCGCGCGGTAACGGACAGCGACGCAAAAGTATGCTATGCCCCCGGAAAAGACGGTGTTAACAACTTGATGGAGATATACAGTGCCATCACGGGCAAGTCCAATGAAGAAATCGAACGCGAATTTGACGGGAAAGGATACGGTGATTTCAAAACGACTGTTGGCGAGGTGGTTGCCGCAGAACTTGCCCCTGTTCAAGAACGGTTCGCTACGCTGATGGGAGATAAAGCCCAGCTGGAAATGCTGATGAAAACGGGCGCGGAGCACGCGTCGTATGTGGCAAACAAAACCCTGAAAAAAGTAATGAAAAAAATGGGATTTGCTATCTGAATAAAAAGAGGTACCGACACAGTCGGTACCTCTTTTTTACGTTTTGCTCATATACATTACCAAGCCGTGAGGCAAGAGTTTGGCCAGCACCCGATACAATTTGTAAAACGGATGAGGGGTATAAATGCCGCGGCGGTACACACGTTTGAGTGCGCCTGCGGCTACTTTTTTGGGGTTGCAGTAGGGCAACGTTTGGAAGGTTTTAGAGCGTCCCACGATATCCGCCACATCCAAAAACTCTGTAGACATAGGGCCGGGACAGACAGCCATTACGTTGATCCCCTGCGAGCGTAATTCGCGGCGCAACGATTTGGAAAAACTGTATACAAAGGCTTTGGTAGAGCAGTACACCGTCATACGCGGTGTGGGGGCAAAGGCGGCAATGGAGCACACGTTAAGCACGGCGCTGCCCCGTTGCATGTACGGCAACGACAAGGCCGTCATAGCCGTGGTTGCGCGGCAGTTGAGGTCAACCATACCCGCTTGTTCGCCTACATGTGCGTTTGTGAACTCGCCCAATTTACCGTATCCGGCATTGTTGATCAGTAAGCGAATATGCGCACCGCTTTCGGCAAGCAAGTGCCCGTATCGATCGTAACTCTCCGTTTTTTGCAAATCGAGAGGCAGACAACGGAAGGTCGTTTGCGGATAGGCCGCGGCCAGTTGGTGCAGCCGTTCTTCGCGCCGCGCGATAAGCCATATCTCATCGGGAAGAGGCATCGTTTTCATGATTTGCTCCTAAAATTCCGTGCCAAGCCCCGCGGAGGCACCGGTGATAACCACAATATCCATTGCAAACACTCCTTATGCAATAAAAATACCACACTTTGACGTTAATGTCAAAGTGTGGTGCGGGATTTATTGTTTCGATTCAATTAAGGTAACATGCACGGTAAAACTTTCCACTTTACGGTTGGCGGAACGCAGCAGTTTAAGCGTTACCGTATCGCCTACGTCGTGTTGCGCGAGTGCCGAACGCAAGGAAGCGTAGTCGGTAACCTCTTTTCCGTTCACGGCCACAATGAGATCGCCTTTTTGGGCGGCCGTGTTTTTCAAAGGAGAACCGTCTTCAATCGAGTAGATGAGGAAGCCGTTGTAATACGCATCGGAATACGTTTGCCCTGTGATGCCCAGCGCAACACGCCCCGTTACGTAACCGTTGGACAACAGCTCATTGATGATTTCTTTGGCCTCGTTGATGGGGATGGAGAAACCAAGTCCTTCGTATCCTTCTGCCACGATTTTGGCAGAGTTGACGGCGATGACTTGGCCGGCGGCATTAAACAGAGGCCCACCCGAGTTGCCGGGATTGATGGCGGCATCCACTTGCAAACATTTAATGGCATACCCCGTGTCTTCGTACACGTCACGTGCCAAGCCCGACACGATACCTTGCGTTGCGGACCAACCAAGACCGCCCGCGTTGCCCAGTGCGACCACCTTGTCGCCGAGTTGAAGAATATCGGAGTCGCCGAAATCGGCAGGTTGCAAATCGTCGGCTTTTACTTTGATGACTGCCAAATCGGTTGATTCGTCTGCCCCGATGAGGGTAGCACGTTCGTATACGGTGCCGTTATACAATTTCACGTCTACACGGGGATAGGGAACTTTCGTGTCTTCATCCACGACACAATGCCAGTTGGTGATGATGTAGCCGTCCTTCGACATCACGATACCGGTGGAAGAACCGGCTTCTACTTCTTTTTCGTTTCCGTTTTCGGAGAAGGGGAAACCCATACCGGAATTGCTTGTGACAGTTGTATAGGTTGTTAACAACACGGTACTGTCGATGTTTTGTTTCACAATATCGCGCGTGCTGAGTCCTTGCGCATCCTCATCCAGTTCGGTAATTTCCAACGTGGGCACGTCGTCGCGGTTGGTTTCGCCGTCCGATGTGCCCGGAAGTTCAGGAAGATGAAGGTCAAAGCCACCTTGTGAAAGGACTAATAATACGGATAAGGTGGCAATGACAACGGCGCAAACACCGCCAATAATGCCTACAACAAGGCCGGTACGGTTCTTTTTGGGAGGTTTCGGCGGTTCGGGTTTTGGCTGTTGCGGCGCCGTATAGCGCTCCCATCCGTAAGGATTATAGGAGGGAGGTGCGGAAGGCTTTTCGGGTGTGGTGGGCTCCGTTTCGGACACTTGTTCGACGGGAGTTACCTCGGCCGATTGTTCGGGGTCGTTTTCGGGAATATAGTTCCATTGATCCATACGATCACACCTTTCTACGAAACAGAGTATACACGAGTTTTGTGTCGATTCGTTGAACAAAAACCGATTTTTTTGTGAAATTATCGCCCGTCGGGCAACCAAAACACAAATTCACAATATTCCTTCGGCATAGAGTGCACGGTAATCTCACCGCCGTGCAAATTGAGGATGGTTTTCACGAGGTACAAGCCCAGTCCGGTACCGCTTTTATCCAAGCTGCGCGAACGGTCACTTTTATAAAAGCGTTCAAAAATATGCGGCAACTCGGTGGAGGGGATACCTTCACCCGTGTTGCGAACGGACAAAAACGTGCGCCCCGATTCGTGGAAGACACGCAACGAAAGTGTGCCGCCTTCATTTGTAAATTTTACGGCATTCTCCAAAAGATTATACACGACCTGCTGCAAAAGGTCAAAATCGGCGCAAACGGTTTGCGGTTCACAGTTGTTAAGACCTTCTACCGTCAACTGTTTTTGTTCAATTTGTTGCTCAAACGTAAGCAGAGTGGCACATAACGTTTCGGTTAAATCGAACGATACGGGGTGCAGTTTCAGTTGACCGCTGTCAATACGGGAGAGGTCTAACATAGAACGCACCAAACGGGAGAGCCGTTTCACTTCATCGGAAACGATGTGAAGATAATGGGTGTGTTTTTCATGCGGTACGGTACCGTCCAAAATACCGTCAATAAATCCGGAAATGGTGGTCATCGGGGTTTTGAGTTCGTGCGATACGTTGGCTACAAAACTGCGACGTGCCTCTTCTTCGGAAGAGAGAGATACCGCCATAGTGTTGAGCGCATTGGCAAGTTCCGCCACCTCGTCGCGCCCTTTTACGCGGATACGTGCGGAAAAATCACCGCGGCTGAATTGCCGTGTGGCGGCGGCCATCTGCCGAAGCGGTTTTGCTTGGCGGTAGGTGATGATGTACAAAACCACAAAGGCGAGCATCAACACTGCTACTCCCGAAATAAGAGAAACATGCAGGTTGTCCACAATATAGTTCTGCATGGCTTTGGCAGAAGCGGAGACCAAGACATACCCCATCACCGCGTTGGATTTGGATAATAACGGAACACCCGCGGTGTATTGATTTTGTTCGTAGATACCGCCGAGCCGACCCACCGCAAATAACGCGCCGTCTTGAAACGAGGCGAGCGAAACGGTGGATAAGAGGTGGCCTACATGTTCGCATTCTGCATGGTCAGAGCAAAGCAATACGCGAAATTCTTTGTCGGTCACCAACACGTGGCCGTCGGCTAAGCTGGCCAAATGATGCAATGTGGGGGATAGGGTGTTGGGAAGAAAATACGTGTTGGAGGGGCCTTTCACAGCGTTGTCAGACAAAAAATCCGCTACGGTGGCAGCGTTTTCCGTTAACAAGTCTTTCTTTTCGGATATCCAATACCGCCCTGCAACAAACGCTTGAACGGCGGTTAACATCACGAATGTAAAAACAATGATGAGGGACACCACGGAAAAGTATTTTAAAAAGATACTCTTAAACATCGCTGCGCTTGACCTCGAATTTATAGCCAACACCCCACACGGTTTTTAATGTCCATTGTTCGGAAGCGCCTTCCAACTTTTCGCGCAGACGTTTGATATGAACATCTACCGTGCGGCTGTCACCGTAGTATTCAAAGCCCCACACTTCGTCCAACAATTGGTCGCGCGTATACACGCGGTTGGGATTGCTTGCTAAATGATAGATCAGTTCCATCTCTTTCGGCGGTGTGTCGATTTGCTCATCGCGCACGCGCAGTTCGTAATTTTCGATGTTGATGTACAAATTGTCGTATATGACTTCTTTTTTCTTATCTTTTTCGAACAGACCGCAACGCCGCAACACGGCTTTTACACGGGCGACGACCTCTTTGGCCTCAAACGGTTTCACAATGTAATCGTCCGCACCAAGTTCTAACCCCAACACTTTGTCAAACAATTCGCCCTTGGCGGTGAGCATAATGATGGGGCATTGCGAAGTTTTTCGAATGCGGCGGCATACTTGCCATCCGTCCAATTCGGGCATCATAATGTCCAGCAAAATAAGGTCGGGCTTGTCCGTTTCGAATCGGTCAAGCGCTTGTTGACCGTTGGAAGCAATGAGAACAGAGTAGCCTTCTTTGCCCAAATACAAGCGTAATAATTCGCAAATGTTACTGTCGTCGTCGACAACCATGATTTTAACAGCGGCCATTTTATAACGCCTCCTTGAATCTTAATTGTAACATATTTTTAAAAAGGTGTGTGAACAGTCTTTAAATTTCTCCCAAAAGATGGTATAGTATAGCCGAAGGGAGCTGAACCTCCCGCCGCCCGTAGGGCGATTTTTCGGCATAAGCCTTGCCTCGTCGTTTGAAATACACTCGTATATCGGCACTCCTCGACGGCGTTTCTGCTCGAAAAAGCGCTCCTACGGGTTGTGCGCAAGTCAAAAATGAGAATTTTGGCTTGTAGCAAGGCTTGCGAGCGAGGAAATACCGGCCGTATTTCGAGCGAGTGTAACGACGATACAAGAAAAAATTCTATTTTTGACCGATGGGAGTTCGGTTCCCTTCGGCTATTGGTAAGGAGTGATAACGATGGCAGAATTTACACGTATTCCCCCCGAGGAATTGACCGAAAACCCGTTTTCTTTGATTGGAAAAGAATGGATGCTCATTACGGCGGGAAGTACCGCGTGTTGCAATACCATGACCGCGAGTTGGGGCGGTGTGGGAGTGCTTTGGAACAAACCCGTTGCAATCGCCTATGTGCGCCCCACACGACACACCTACGGTTTTATGGAAAACAGTGACCGATTTACGCTTTCGTTTTTACCGGAAGAACACCGAGAGGCGCTGCGTTTGTGCGGAACGATGTCAGGGCGAGAGGGAGATAAATTTGAGGCAGCGGGTCTGACGGTGTGCGAGGCAGAGGGGGCACCTGCTGTTTCGCAGGCGAGGTTGATTTTGGTTTGCCGCAAACTATACGTCCAAGATATGGACGAAACGAAGTTTGTCGACAAAACCCTTCTTTCCCATTATAATGCAAACGATTTTCACCGTCAATACATTGGTGAGGTTGAAGCAGTTTTAAAGCGCATATAAAAAACTCCCGAGCGCCGCTCGGAAGTTTTTTATTATTCATACAAATATTTGTGAAGATTGGTGACGGTGGCGCGGTGGTCAAGCAATTGCAACCCGCTGCCGCCGTTGATGGTGGTACCCTTATATCCTTTGTCTTCGGGAACGTGGTAACTGTTTTCCACGGTATAGGAAGTGTATTTCACCGCGTTGGCCGCAAAAACAAGGAATTCGTCCGCCGACATATTGGTATCGATATAGGGGAGAGCACCGTATACAGCATCAATAAGCTGGGAATACGACATATTTTTTGCTTTTTCGATCAACAAACCGATAACCTTGCGTTGCCGTTCGGTACGTTTGAAATCGCTGTCAATGGAACGCAAACGTGCGTATTCCATGCATTGGAATCCGTCCAAATGATGAACACCGGGGTCGCCGGTTAACGGCACAAAATTCGGATCTTTGGACGAAGCGGTGATGTAACAGCCTTTGGCAGGGACCTGTGTCATCTCTTTCGCGGTGAGCGCAATATCCAACCCGCCGAGGGCGTCGATAAGAATGGGCAATACTTTGAAGTTAACGCTGAGATATTCGTCAATATCCAAACGGAAATTTTGGGCGATGGTGTTGCTCAACAAGCGGAATTTTCCGTATGCATAGGCTGCATTCAATTTGGAGATATCGTCTTTGCCGTCGCCGTCTTTATCGCGGCCGGGAATGGAGACCCACGTATCGCGCAACAAGGAAACCATACGAATGGTTTTCGTTTTGTCGTTGATGGAGAGAATGATCATCGTATCCGAACGGCCGGAGAACGAATTGCTGTCGATGCCCAGAAGCATAATGTTGCGGATGCCGCTCGTGTTTCCGCGCAGAGGAATATCCGACAAGGATTGTGCATCTTCATACAAGGAGGGGTCAAACGGATCGGAATAGTTGAGATCGTCTTGTTCTTCGGGTATAGTGGCATTGGGATCGTAAGACTCGTCAGGATTGAAGTTGATGAGGCCGAGCATATGCATACCGAAAGCCGATACCGTAATACACAATGCGCCAAGCAGCGCCATAAAGGAGGCACCTACCGACGCCCAAATGCGAACGGTTTTGGAATAACGGTATTCCCGCATAATTTTGATTGGTTCATTTTTTGATTTCCTTGTTTTCACAATAGTCACTCCTTTGTATTAACGACGCGGCTGTTTTATCAAATAATCTCGCCACAAGGAATAATACTTGCTGTAACAATGAATGCCGTCATGAGAATATTGTTTATCCATCGCGCCGGCGGTATTATCAAAAAGGGGATTTACGTTTAGATAAAATACGGAAGTGTTATCCGCTAAAGAGGCAAGACGGGTGTTGAGTGTATCGATTTTGGTATTGGTCAACCCGTTCTTTTCGTTTTGCTTGTCTTCCCGCACGTGGAAGGTGGACTGCACGATGATCGTCGCATTGGGTTGCGCGGCCTTTACTTTGGAAAGCAAGGCTTCGTATTTTTTCGTGATCGCATCAATGGAAGAGCCGATCTCGTTGATACCGAACATAACGTAGATGGTTGCATACGTTTTTTGCCCAAGCAACTGTTCCAATGTGACATTACCGATATTACTCACATTTGCTTTGGTTGTCAATACGTTAAAGGAACTCATGGTGTTGGCGGCAAAAAAATCAGCCTTGTCGATCTTGCCGTATAAAGACAAACCCACGGTGCGCGAATCGCCGATAAACAATGTGTCGGCAAACAAGACGTCGCCATTTGCCGCGGTAGCATATGTCGGTGTCGCCGTGGTCGTGGTGGTCACAGTGGTGGTCGTGGTCGTGGTGGCCGTCGTGGTAGTCGTGGCGGTCGCCGTTGTTGTCGTCGTGGTGGGGAGTCCGTCAGGAATACGGATCACATCGAAACGGAACAACAACGCGACAGCCGTTGTGATAACGCAAAAGACCAACAAAAACACGAACAGCCCCAAAGAAAATTTGCGTTTGCGCGCATGTTTTGCTCTCATACAAATGGCCTCCTAAACAAGGTTTGAATGCCGCCGTTCACGTTAAGTATTGCGAAAATGGAAAACCTGTGGTATACTAACCGTGATTAAGAAAGAAGGGATCATATTGCCCCAAAAAGCAATCGGTATCATCGGCGGAATGGGGCCGATGGCCACACTGGACCTGTTCGGTAAACTTATTGCCAACACGGATGCCCAAAACGATGCGGAGCACATTCGTGTCTATATCGACTGTCATACCGGTATTCCCGATCGCACAAAAGCAATTTTGCACGGCGGCGAATCCCCCGTTCCGTACATTGTAGAATCGGCTCGCAAGTTGGCCGATATGGGTGCGGATTTTTTGTTGATTCCGTGCAACACATCACATTGTTTTTACGATGAAATCGCGGCCGCCTCCCCGGTGCCGATCGTGCACATGATTCGCGAGACGGCGAGGGAACTTGGCAAACAAGGAGTTTCTCTGGTAGGGTTGCTTGCTACCGACGGAACGTTGCAAAGCGGGATCTATCAAAGCGAGCTCCAAAAACAAGGCATACACACCGTGTGCCCCAACGAGGAAGAACAACGCGAGGTAATGCGCCTGATTTACAAAGGAGTAAAAGCGGACGCACCTTGTTTTGATACCGCAGTCATAGCCGGAATGCTTGACCGTATGAAAGCGCTTGGTGCACAACGCATGGTGCTGGGTTGTACCGAATTGCCGCTTGGCTTTGAGCGATACGGCCTCCCGTGTGGCAATACCGTTGACCCGTCACTTATAGCCGCGCGAGTTGCGATTGTACGGGCAGGATATTCCATACGAAAGTAGGATAACACAAATCGACAAAAAAAGAAAGAGAAAAAATAAGGAAGCGCTCAAAAGTTATATTTTTGTAATAAATTGCAAGAGGACACCTAGGTGTCCTCTTTGTTTTTCTTTTTCAAAATAAAATTATATAGCGTGATGCCACTTACACTGATTGCACCCGTAACCACAAAAAGCAAGATTGCTTTCACGTAATCTTGTTCTTGGATCATATTGCCGCCTACCGTGGAAGATACGACCGAGGGGATGCGTGCGATGAGGGAAATAATCAAAAATTCGTGAAGTTGAATCCGTGTGAGCCCTACAAAATAGGTAAGAAGGTCTTTGGGAGTGCCGGGGATAAAGAATAACAAAAAAATAAGTCGTTTAAGTTTTTTCTCGCTGTTAATGAAACGGAGTTGGTCAATTTTTTCGCGCGGAATAAACAATTCCACCAAACGGATACCCCATCGTTTCACAAGCAAAAAAATGAAAGTGGAACCAATGGCAACACCGCCAAGGCAAAGCAATGTTCCCTCCAAAGCACCGTAGGCATAGCCTAAGCCGATTTCCACCAGTTCACCTGGAATAACGGAAATGAGCACCTGCAACACTTGAAGCCCCAGTGCGACAAAACGGCCGCCCCACCCGTAGGAATCCACAAAAGTGGTAAAGGCTTCAGGATTTCCTTTAAAGCGCAAAAACCAACGGGAAAACACAATGGTTGCGGCGACGAAGAGCGCGATAACAAGCCCCAAAGACAGCAAGGCAACAAACCGTTTGCGCCGTAAGGTGTGTGCCGCTTCGCTATGTTTCATATCCATCGCCCCCTTTTTACCAATTATAACGCAATGTTTCCCGATATTTCAAGAGAAGTGTCGAAAAAATATTGCGCCCCGAAAGAAAGTCTGTTATACTGTATAGGTATGTACGTAAAAAATTGCGTTTCCGTAAATCGGGAACGAGAAATGAGGGGACCGTTATGATTCACGTAACACTTTTGGCACATACCCCCGCGCCCGAACACACCGTTGCTTGTGCAGCGAGGTTATGCTATTCGCCCACTTCCATTGATGATATTATGGACAAAATGACCGATGAAAAAACCGCCTCGTTTGTGGATATGTTATCCGAGATCGGTCATGAAAGTCCCATTGAACATGCGTCCTTCACCTTTGGCATTGAAGGTGTGTCCCGTTCGCTTCTTGCACAGATTACGCGGCATCGGATTGCTTCGTACAGTGTGCAAAGCCAACGCTATGTGGCGGAAAAAGCATTCGAATACGTGTTGCCGCCTGAAATTGAAGCCATTCCCGAGGCGGCCGCACTGTACCGCCAAGCGATGGAAGAGGACCAACGATATTACGAACAGTTAACGGATATCCTGAAAGAAAAGCATTTACAAACGTGTTTGGAGAAAGGGATGGACGAAAGGGCAGCCGCTCGCGCGGCGGAAAAAATGGCGATTGAGGATGCCCGTTTTGTGCTTCCCAATGCTTGCACGACCAAGATGATCGTCACGATGAATGCTCGCAGTTTGATGAACTTTTTCCGCCACCGTTGTTGCAACCGTGCGCAGTGGGAAATTCGCGAATTGGCGGAACAAATGCTTAGATTGTGTGTAAAAGCAGCGCCGCATCTGTTCAAAAATGCAGGCCCTGCCTGCGTGTGCGGTGCGTGCCCCGAAGGGAAAATGACGTGCGGCAAAACCAAAGAAATGCGTGAACGCTACCGCATCATCAAAGAGGAGGCAGCCCGATGAAACGCCTGATCGTGTTGGACGGGTTGGACGGAAGCGGAAAATCCACGCAGTTGGACCGTCTTAACGGGTATTTTGAGAAAAAGGGCATACACTACAAACAAATCAGTTTTCCCGATTATGCGCAACCATCCTCGGCGCTTGTCAGTATGTACTTGAAAGGCGAATTTGGGGAGAGTGCCGATGCGGTAAACGCATATGCAGCCTCGTCCTTTTACGCGGTGGACCGTTATGCCAGCTATAAAAAATACTGGCAAGCGGATTACGAGAACGAAACCTTGATTTTGGCCGCCCGCTATACCACGTCCAATGCGATTCATCAAATGGGCAAGTTGCCGCGTGAAGAATGGGATAGTTATTTGGCGTGGCTGGAAGAATACGAATACGGCCGATTGGGGTTGCCCCGTCCGGATGCGGTATTGTTCTTGGATATGCCGCTTGAGATTTCGCAACAACTGTTGTCGGGTCGATATGGCGGTGACGAAGGAAAAAAAGACATTCACGAGAGAGATATGGCGTATTTAAAGCACTGCCGCGAAAGTGCGTTGTATGCAGCAAAGCGCCTTGGTTGGACGGTTATTTCCTGCGGCGAAAACGGAAAACCTTTGCCGGTTGAAACCATTACCGAAACGCTTGTTTCGGCGATTAAAGAGTTGATATAACACTATGTTGACAACCATTTCTGCGTTTCATCCCCTTGTCAAGGAGGACGGTGAGCGCCTCGCCCCGTTGCTTACCAAAAGCGGTTACGACGGATGTGAGTTTTCTTTCACGACCCTGTATATGTGGCGCGAACTGTACGACACACGTATCGCGACAGAAGGCGACTACTTGCTTATTTCTGCCGGAAACGGAAAGGAATTATCGTTTTTGCCGCCCATCGGCCCTTCGTTTGAAGAAGGGCTTTTGTTGCTTCGCCGTGCGACAGAATCGCTTGGACAACCCTTGCGTTTGCACGGGGTGGATGAAAGGACGTTGCAAAAATTGCAACAAATCGCCCACGTAACGGCGACCGAATTGGCGGAGGACCACGACTATTTGTACAAGACGAGTGACTTAGCAGAACTTCCCGGTAAACCGTACCATAGCAAACGCAACCACATTGCGGCCTTTTCACGGCAATGGGATTGGTGTTACGAAGATATTACCGACGACAATGTGGCGGCGGTACTCGCAATGTCCAAACAGTGGTGTAAGGAAAGAGGTTCTTGTCGGGACAAAGGGTTACAAGCGGAACGATGCGGTATTCGCGAGGTGCTCTCCAACCGCCGTGATTTTCACGTTCGCGGAGGGCTTATCCGTGTACAGGGCGAAGTGGTTGCGTTCACCTTTGGTTCTCCCATCAACGAAAACGTGTTTGATATTCACGTGGAAAAAGCGCTTGGCGCTTACGGCGGGGCTTACACGGTCATCAACCGCGAGTTTGCCCGTCGCCTTACGGAGTTTGACTATCTTAACCGCGAAAACGATATGGGAATAGAGGGCCTTCGCCGCGCCAAACAATCTTATCGGCCGGCGGCGTTGCTCAAAAAATACAGTTGTGAGGTGACATAAGGTGCCTCTTCACCGCTTTGCCGCCGAAAACGATCAAGATGCCTTAATAACCCTGTGGCAACAATCCTTTCCCGAAGACAGCGTGGAAGAAATCCGTTCTTTTTTATCGAAAATAAACCTCCAAGAAGAATGTTTGGTTGCCGAATCGGATGGCGCCGTTGTGTCGATGGTGTTTCTGTTGCCGGCGGAACTGCAAGCTGATGTGCGGTTGCCCATACAGTATATTTATGCGGCGGCAACACGGCCGTCATATCGCGGCCGCGGTTTGTTCGGCGGACTGCTAACACAAGCCTTATCCGTTGCGCGTGAGCGTGGGCAAGTCGCTTCGTTTTTGCGTCCGGCAATGCCGTCGCTTTGTGAGTATTATGCCAAATTTGGGTATCGCCCGTTTTTCTTTTGCGATACGCTGCACGGTGGGGCAGAGCCATCGGGCATTGCGGTTCGCCCGGTATCTGCGGAGGAATATGTGAAATGGCGCGACCGGCTTGTGATGCCGTTCGGTGTCAGATGGCCCGCACGATTGTTGGAACATACGGTCACAACGGAAAACGCGTGTGCCGTTTGCATTCCTGTGGGGGAACGGTTGCTTATTCGGGAACTGTTTTGCCCCCGTCAACTACGCCAAAAAGTTTGTGCGGCTTTGGCGGCGTATTTTGGTTGTGCGCGGTACGAATGCCGCGTTCCTGCCGATGTGTACGGACAACCGTTTGGGTTGCTTTGTCCGTTACAACCGTTCAATTGGGACAGTGCGGTGCCCCCGTATATGGGCGTGGCATTTGATTGAGAGGATAATGACGATGATTGTGGTATTTTTGGCAAACGGTTTTGAAGAAATCGAAGCCTTGGCGACGGTGGACGTGCTCCGCCGTGCCGACTTGTCGGTGTTGACAGTGGGGGTGGGCGGTAAAGCCATCGTCGGTGCTCACGGTATTGTTGTGACGGCCGATTGTGCCGATGATGAACCATTGCCGAACGAAATAGAAGCGGTGGTGTTGCCCGGCGGTTTGCCGGGAACAACCAATCTGGAAGCTTCAGCTGTTGTACAACGATATATTGAACAGGCCGTAGAACAAAAGGCGGTGCTTGGTGCCATCTGTGCCGCGCCGTCTGTTTTGGGGCATAAGGGATTGCTCCGCGGCAAACGCGCCACCTGTTACCCCGGTTATGAAGAGGACTTACTTGGCGCTACGTGTACGGGCGAATCCGTGGTGATCGACGGCAACATCGTCACCGCCAAAGGTGCAGGGGTATCGGTGGACTTTGGTTTGGCGATGGTATCGGTGCTTGTGTCACCCGACAAAGCGGCGGACCTGAAAGAGAAAATGCAATGTCGACCCACGAATTAAAAGCGCGCTTGCGCGAGGAATACCGCGCGCGCCGTCGGGCTCTTCCTGACTCTGAAAAGCGGATTCGTGACGAGCGTATTGCTCACGAGGTGCGGCAACTGTCGGCATATCAACACAACGACACGGTGTTTACTTATGTTTCTCTCTCTTCCGAAATTGACACAACGGCCTTGATTGAACAAATGTTGACCGACGGGAAATACGTGGCGGTACCGTATTGTGTTCCCCATACGTGCGAAATGGAGTTTTACTACCTTACTTCTCTTCACGATCTGCGCGAAGGGGCATTCGGTATACGCGAACCAAAACCAAACGCGAAAAATCGTGTAGACGATCTCACAAAAGGATTGTGTATCGTTCCTGCCTTCTGCTATGATAGCCAAGGGCATCGTTTGGGATACGGAAAAGGGTACTACGACCGCTTCTTGACGCGTTTCGGCGGCCAAACGGTAGGGCTGTGTTATCACGATTTTCTTTGCCACGCGTTGCCGTGCGGGCCGTTTGACCGTGCGGTAGAATGTATCGTGACCGAAGAAGGAGTACGAAATCGAACGGAGGGTGACCGATGAATGAGAATAAAGAAAAAGAATTGAATGAGATTTTGGATGAAGTGGGCAATGCTACCGCTGAAAAACCCAAATTTGAACTTCACCTGGATCTCGATAGTGAATACGGTGAACCGATACCGATGGACCAACCGGTTCGGGAGGAGCAATCCGCATCGGAACCCGTACATATGGAGGAAGAAGAAACCGAAGAGAAGCCGCAAAAAGAACAACCCATGGGAATGGGTTGTTTAAAGGTGTTTTTGTACGGTATTGTCGTGCTTGTTTTAGCTGGGTTTCTTTCGTACGTACTCATTGTGGGCGGTATGGATATCAGTGGTATTACCCGTGATAACGTCACGGTGGACATTACTGTTCCGGCAGGGGCATCTACCGAAACCGTTGCCGGTATTTTGGAACAAAACGGCTTAATTGACCAACCGCTGATTTTTCGTGTTTACTCGAAACTTGGCAAGGCAGACGGAAAATGGCAACCCGGCCAATTCAGTTTGCGTGGGGATATGGGGTATGAAAACCTCATTAAAGCCTTGCAAACCGCGCCCGTGCGTAAAACCGTAAAGGTTACCATTCCCGAAGGATTTACCGTCAAACAAATTGCCGAGCGCCTTGAAAGCAAGGGTGTATGCACGGCCAATGAGGTTTATCGGGCTCTGGCAGAGATCGATTTTTCGGAATACGATTTTATTGCCGCATTGGATAACGTGGAGAAAGAAAAATTGGATGCACGGTACTATCCTTTTGAGGGATACTTGTTCCCCGATACGTATGAGTTTTTTGTTGGTTGCTCGGGCGAAACGGCGGTGCGCAAATTGCTTGACGGGTTTCATTACCGTTTGGATACCACGTTGCGCAGTGCGATGAAAGCCAAAAACCTGACCATAGATGAGTTGGTGGTTTTGGCATCTATTGTGCAAGGTGAAGCCGCAACCAAAGACGATATGGACAAGGTGGCGCGTGTGTTGTGGAATCGCTTGGAAAACAGCGCGGTGTACCCCAAATTGCAATGCGATTCCACCCGCGATTACGTAACCGATATGATGGCGGGGAACACCGATATTGTGATTTCCGACGAAGCGTTCGATACATACGTTTGCGAAGGTTTGCCTGCGGGTGCCATCAACAACCCCGGTTTGGATGCTATCAAAGCGGTGCTCTACCCTTCGGAAGATGCCAATGCTATGAAGTGCTACTTCTTTGCAACTGACTATGATACGGGTATCACGTATTTTTCCGAAACGTATGACCGCCATGTTTACATTTGCAAAAAATATGGGATCGGTATGTATGGATAAGATAACAAAACCGGAACTGTTGTGTCCGGCAGGGGATGAGGAGCGCCTTTCGGCAGCTCTTCGCTTCGGCGCCGATGCTGTGTATTTATCGGGAAAACAATTTGGTATGCGCAGTGCTCCCGCGAATTTTGACGGGGAGCAGTTGCGCACTGCCGCTGCATGGTGCCACGCGCAGGGGAAACGCCTGTACGTGACGTGCAATATCTTGCCGCGTAACGACGAAATGCGCGTTCTCCCGTCGTATTTGGAACAACTGAATGAAGTTGCCGATGCGCTTATCGTGAGTGACTTGGGCGTGATGCGCTTGGCAAAGCAGTACGCACCGCGATGTGAATTGCATATTTCCACACAACTCGGCGTTGTGAATTATGAAACGGCACAAATGTTGTGGGATATGGGCGCCTCACGTGTGGTGTTGGCGCGGGAATTATCGCTTGCCGAAATTGCCGATATCCGTGCGCATACGTCCCCCCAATTGGAACTGGAGGCGTTTGTGCACGGTGCGATGTGTATGTCGTATTCCGGGCGGTGCCTGTTGTCGTCCTACCTCACGGGGCGCGATGGGAATCACGGCGACTGCGCGCAACCGTGTCGTTGGCGGTATGAGTTGATCGAGCCCACCCGCCCCGACCGTCCTCTTACGGTGGAACAAGAAGAAAACGGCACCTATCTTTTCAACGCGAACGATCTGTGTATGATTGAACATATCCCCGCGTTGTGCCGTGCGGGTATTTCGTCTTTTAAGATCGAAGGACGTGCCAAGGCCGCCTACTACGTGGCGGGCGTAGCCAACGCGTACCGTATGGCTATTGACCACTGCTTCGAAAATGGCCAACTTGTTGACCGCCCGTTGCCCGATTGGTTGGTGCGGGAACCGTATACCGTCAGTCATCGCCCGTACGGTACAGGGTTTTATTTCGGGGAACCCGCACAAAACACCAAAGAAGGTGGCTACATTCGGGATTATCAAGCCGCTGCGGTGGTCACGGGGTATGAAAACGGCTATCTCGTGGTTAGCCAACGCAACCGTTTTTGCGAGGGCGACGTGTTGGAAACCTTGGTTCCCAAACAGAAACCGGAAAGTTTTATAGTGAACGATATGGAAAATGAAAACGGTGAGAAAATCATAGCCGCGCCGCATCCGACGATGACGGTCAAGTTCCCCTTTCCGCATCCGTTGCCAAACGGCAGTTATTTGCGCCGCCTTGTGTGACTAAACTCCTTTTATGAGGGTATACTATCCTCATAAAAGGAGTTTTTTGTATGAGCAAGCGTATGATTGGTGTGTTTGCCGCGTTGTTGTTTGCATTCAGCGGTTTGATGATGCGGTTATATCAAGTGGCCGAGGGCGGATGGGAACAAGCGGCAAGCAATCAAGCCAAGATAACCGTCACGTTGGCGCGGGCACGCGGCACCATTTATGATCGCAACGGCGTGGCGCTTACCAACAAGACCACGCGCTATAAAGCCTCGGTCGTGTCTACCCCCGAAGCCTTGGCCTCTCTTTCCGAGTTGTTGCCGAGCGAGGAATGGACAACGCTTCGCGAACAACTGCAAAACGGAAAACCCGTGGTGACGGAATTGGACGAGAACATAACGATAGCGCGCGGTGTTTCACTTGTGTTGGCTCCCGTTCGTTATGCACAAGAACAGTTGGCGGCGCACGTGATCGGTTATGTGGGGGATGATGGTGTACACGGAGTCACCGGCATTGAAAAAGCGTATGACGAATGGCTGAATACGTGCGGCGGTGAAGCCACGGTGACGTATGAGACCGATGGCAGAGGACAGGTATTGCCGGGTGGAAAGGTGGAGGTCAACAATACCCTTGCGGCAGCCAAGGCAGGCGTTGTTTTGACCTTGGATGCCGCCGTTCAACGGGCGGTCGAAGTACGGTGTGCCCCGCTTTTGGACAAAGGCGCCGTTGTGGTGATCGACCCAAAAAACGGCGATGTGTTGGCGATGGCCAGTTTTCCGAGTTTTGATACATCCACATTAGCCAACTATTTGACGGCAGAAAACGCCCCTTTATTTAACCGCGCAACGGCCGCCTATAATTGCGGTTCGGTTTTCAAAATTCTGTCCACCGTTACGGCGTTGGAATCGGGTGTGTCCGCAACCCAATCTTACCATTGTTCGGGCAGTTTACGCGTGGGAAGCAACGTTATCAAATGCCATCATACGTTTGGCCACGGGCAGCAAGAGTTGTACGATGCCTTTATCCATTCTTGTAATCCCTATTACATTCAACTGATACAACAGGTCGGTTCAAGCAATTTGTATCGTATGGCCATTTCCCTCGGCTTTGGCAGTTCACTGACGTTGACGAAGGGATACGCAACCGCCCCCTCGGTATTTCCTACCGCGGCAGAACTGTTGCAACCCACCGCGCTTGCCAATCTCTCGTTTGGGCAAGGCGATCTGACGGCTACACCGCTTCATATTGCGCAAATGACAGCCTCGGTGGTCAACAACGGCAGTTTCCATCCGCTTCGTCTGGTAAAAGCCACCATCGCCGCCGATGGCAAACAAACGGAAATTCCTCAGGAACCGCTTGTGCGGTTGTACAGCGGGAGCAATGCCGCCCTGTTGCGGGATATGATGCGTGGTGTGGTGGAAGAAGGAAACGGCGCATCCGCCTGCCCTGAGCACGGCGGTGCGGGAGGGAAAACGGGTACTGCGGAAACAGGATGGCTTGCACAAGACGGCAATACGATGGTGCAAAGTTGGTTTACGGGGTTTTATCCTGCCGAAGATCCGCAGTATGTGATCACCGTGTTGAGCGAAGATGCCGATACCACGGGCAAACAAGCGGCCCCGGTGTTTAAAGCGGTATGTGATGAATTGTATAAACTGCTTGACAAACCGAAGCGATGATGCTATAGTGATATCACTTTATCGAAAGGAACACGCTCTTTTTATGGACGGCGACAGTAGCGACGATAACCGAAACATGGATATAGTATAATAAAAAGCATGGCCTGTGGTACTTTGTGCCGCACGGGCTGTGCTTTTTGTGCTTCTTTTGCCGTATGAAAAGAGACAAAAATGGAGGGACTTTTCTTGGATACCATTTGGTTTCCGCTGTTGTTGCAAGTAGTGCTCATTGCGCTTAACGCGGTGTTCGCTTGCGCTGAAATTGCCATTATTTCCGTTAACGATGCGAAATTGGCTAAACTCATCGCCGAAGGGGACAAACGCGCCGCGCGTCTTGGCCGCCTCACCAGTCAACCCGCGCGTTTTTTGGCAACCATTCAGGTAGCCATCACGCTTTCGGGTTTCCTTGGTAGTGCTTTTGCGGCCGAAAACTTTTCCGACCCGCTTGTAGAAGCCGTCATCGGATGGGGTGTCAACATTCCCGCAGCCACGCTGAATTCGGTTTCGGTTGTGGTTATTACACTGGTGTTGTCTTATTTCACCTTGGTGTTCGGCGAGTTGGTTCCCAAACAAGTGGCCATGAAAAAAGCTGAAAAATTGGCGCTTGGTATGTCGGCGTTTATTACGTTTATTTCGCGTATATTTGCCCCCGTAGTGTGGTTTCTCACGGTTTCCACCAACGGCGTGTTGCGCTTGATGGGCATCGACCCCAACGCAAAAGACGAAGAAGTAAGCGAAGAAGAGATCCGTATGATGGTGGACGTCGGCACCGAAAAAGGTGTAATCGACGATGACGAAAAGAAAATGATTCAAAACGTGTTTGAGTTTGACGACATTACCGCGGCTGACATTGCTACCCACCGTACGGAAATGGTGGTGTTGTGGAACGAGGACAGTGTGGAAGAGTGGGAGGCTGTGTTGCGTGAAAACCGCCACAGTTTGTATCCCATTTGTGGGGAAGATATCGACGATATCGTGGGTATTTTATCCATTAAAGATTATTTCCGTCTGCCCGACCGCAACCGTGAAACGGTGATGGAACACGCGGTTCGTCAAGCGTATTTTGTGCCGGATAGTATCAAGGCCGACGTGTTATTTGAACGTATGCAACAGTCACGCAACCATTTTGCGGTCATTTTGGACGAATATGGCGGTGTGCGTGGTATCGTCACCATGAACGACTTGTTGGAGCAGTTGGTGGGCGATTTGGACGATAGCGAAGAAGAACAACGACCTGAGATGGAACAAACCGGTGAACGCACGTGGCGCATTGAAGGCACCGTGCCGCTGGACGAGGTTATCGTCGCACTGGGTGTGCCCTTGCCTGAAGAAACATACGATACTTTCGGCGGTTACGTGTTTGGAGAATACGGTGCCATTCCCGCAGACGGCACCTCCATTCGTTTGGAAACTGACGCACTGATCATTGAAGTTACCGATATTGTGGAGCACCGTATGGAAAATGCGGTGGTCACGGTGAAAGAAAAGGAAATCACCGAAGAAGAACTTGACAAATAAAGCAAAATCTTTTATACTGTAAAGCAATAGAAAATGGCGTTGACGGGAAGAACCGCCTGTTCGGTATTCAGAGAGTGTGCCCCTTGGCTGAAAGGCGCATGGCCGGCGGCGGAGGCCACCCCTGAGCCCTGCTGCGATGAGCGGTGGCGTAACACCGGCGTTAACGGTTTTAAGCGGCGCAATTCGTTGCGCAATTTGGGTGGTACCACGGAACCTCCGTCCCATACTTGGGGCGGGGGTCTTTTTTATTGACAGAAAGGATGTAATCACCATGCAATGGACAGGACTTAACGAACTTCGCGAAAAATACTTATCTTTCTTCGAAAGCAAAGGGCATTTGCGTCTTCCCAGTTTTCCGCTTGTTCCCAAAAACGATGCGTCACTGTTGCTCATTAACTCGGGTATGGCTCCGATGAAGAAATACTTCACGGGCGAGGTCACACCGCCTCGTAAAAGAGTAACCACTTGCCAAAAATGCATTCGCACCCCCGATATTGAATCGGTGGGTAAGACCGCACGCCACGGCACCTATTTTGAAATGCTCGGCAACTTCAGTTTCGGCGATTATTTTAAGCACGAGGCCACTGCGTGGGCGTGGGAATTCTGTACGAAGGTGCTGGAACTTCCCGTGGATCGCATTTGGGTGTCCATTTATGAAAACGACGATGAAGCGTTCGAAATTTGGACCAAAGAAGTCGGCGTTTCGCCCGACCGTATTGTGCGGTTGGGGAAAGCGGATAACTTTTGGGAGCACGGTTCCGGTCCTTGCGGCCCTTGTTCCGAGTTGTATTATGACCGCGGCGAAGAATACGGTTGCGGCTCGCCCGATTGCGGTGTGGGTTGTGATTGTGACCGTTTTATGGAATTTTGGAACAATGTCTTTACGCAATTTGATAACGACGGCAACGGCAATTATACGCCTCTTGACCATCCCAACATCGATACCGGTATGGGGTTGGAACGCTTGGCGTGTATTTTGCAAGGTGTAAATAATCTTTTTGAAGTAGACACCGTCCAAAACATTATGAAACACATCAGCCGTATTGCGGGTGTGCAATACGGCGCCGGAGATAAGACCGACGTATCGTTGCGCGTTATTACCGATCATATCCGTTCCACCACCTTTATGATTGGTGACAGTGTGATGCCCTCCAACGAAGGCCGCGGCTACGTGTTGCGCCGTTTGCTCCGCCGCGCCGCCCGTCACGGTCGGTTGCTCGGTATTCATCGCCCCTTCCTGTACGAAGTGTGCGAAACGGTGATCAGCGAAAACCTCACCGCCTACCCCGAACTGGCGGAGAAAAAAGATTTCATTGTCAAGGTCATCCGCAACGAAGAGGAAGCCTTTGAAAAAACGTTGGATAGCGGCCTTGCCGTGTTGGCGGATATGTTAACGCAAGTGACCGATAACGTTTTGTCGGGTGACGATGCTTTTAAACTGTACGACACGTACGGATTCCCGCTTGATCTTACACAAGATATTTTGGAAGAAAAGGGCATCACGGTGGACGAAGAAGGATTCCGCGAACGGATGAACGAGCAGCGCAGTCGTGCTCGTGCCGCCCGTAAAGATGCGGGTGCCGATGCGTGGAAAGGGAACCCCGATATTGCCGAACAACTGACCGCGGGCGAATTTGTTGGCTATACCGCTACGGAAGCAACGGCGCAGGTTACGGGGATCATTTGTGCCAATGAATTGGTGGAAACGCTTGGCGAAGGTGAGAGCGCTACCCTTCTTTTGGACGTTACGCCTTTCTATGGAGAAAGCGGTGGTCAGGTGGGCGATGTTGGTATTATCGAGGCGGACGGCATGGTGTTTGAAGTTACCGACACCCAAAAAACCGCGGGCGGCGTGATGTTGCACGTCGGTACGTTGAAACAAGGCGAACTTAACGTTGGCAATACCATTACCGCCAAAGTGAATGCCAATATCCGTTTTGCCACGATGCGCAACCACTCCGCGGCACACTTGTTGCAAGCGGCGTTGCGCCGTGTATTGGGCACTCACGTAGAACAAGCGGGCCAATTGGTAGGCGGTGACCGCGTGCGATTTGACTTTACGCATTTTTCCGCCCTCACACCCGAAGAACTTGTCCAAGTGGAAACCTTGGTCAACACGTGGGTGTTGCAAGGCCTTGCTGTCACAATGACCGAAATGCCCATTGACGAGGCACGCAAACTCGGCGCGATGGCGTTGTTCGGCGAAAAATACGGCGAAGTAGTGCGCGTGGTGAAGATGGGTGATGTGTCAATCGAGCTGTGCGGCGGTACGCATACGGACAACACTGCTAAACTGGGTTTGTTCCACATTGTGTCCGAAACGTCGGTTGCGGCCGGTGTTCGCCGCATTGAGGCAGTGACGGGTGAAGGCGTGTTGGCCTTGCTCCACCAATATTATGCCGAAATGACCGCCGTGGCGGCCACGATGAAAGCCAATGGACCGGAGGATATCGGTCGCCGTGCGGCACAGTTGCTCGGCGAACTCAAAGATACGCAAAAAGAACTGCAAACGCTGAAAAACCAACAAGCGGGCGCCAAAATAGGAGAATTGCTGGAAACCGCGCAAGACTGCGGCGGTGTGCAACTGGTTACGGCTGTGTTTGACGGTATGGAAGGCGGCGACCTTCGCGCGTTGTGTGACCGTTGTCGTGACCGCCATATGGACAAGGCGGTTATTGTCTTGGCCGGCACCAATGCCGAAAAACAAAACGTATCGTTTGCGTGTTATTGTACCGACGGCGCGATCAAAATGGGTGCGAATGCGGGCGCCATTGTGCGCGAAGTCGCCGCTTTGTGCGGCGGCAAGGGCGGCGGCCGTCCCGATATGGCCATGGCCGGTGGCAAAGATATGGACAAAACGGCCGAAGCGATGGCTAACGTACCTGCAATCGTGGGTACACTTGTGAAAGGATGAGAAACAATGGATTGCATTTTTTGTAAGATCGTAGCGGGAGAAATTCCCTCCAAAAAAGTGTATGAAGACGATCAAGTGTTGGCGTTTTATGACATTGAACCCAAAGCACCCGTGCATTTTTTGGTCATCCCCAAAGAGCATTTGTCGGGCTGTCGTGCCGTCACGGCGGAAAACAGTGTGCTCGTGGCGCGCATTTTTGAGGTGATCGCCCGCATCACCGCCGAATTGGGAATCGAAGATTACCGCGTGGTGACCAATAACGGTGTCGGTGCCGGCCAAACAGTGCACCACTTGCACTTCCACGTGTTGGGTGGCCGCGTACTGGGAGAAATGGGATGACCCGTGTAATTCTGGATCTCGAATGGAACGGTGCGTGGTCAAAAGCGGCCAAAGGCTACTTCAACGAGATTATTGAGATCGGAGCGGTCCGCCTTGCCGAAGATGGCACGGTGGCCGACCGCTTTGACGCCTATATTCGCCCTACCGTCAGTAAAAAGCTCACCAAATTGGTGACCAATCTCACAGGAATTACCGATGAGCAAGTGGAACACGGACTCTCGTTTGAAACCGCTATGAACCGCTTGGCGCGGTTTGTGGGGGAAGACGATACGGTGTTAATGACGTGGAGTACCACCGACTTACTTGTTTTCATCGAAAATTGCCGTTATTTTTTTGGAAAAGAGAATATCCCGTGTTTTACCCATTATGTCGACTTGCAAGCGTATGGCCAAAAACGGTTGAATACGGGCAGCAACCAAGTGTCGCTCGAAAATTTCGCGCGGCTTGTATCCCTCAACCCTGACGAGATGGAATTGCATCATGCCATTGACGATAGTGTTCTGACAGCCTCTATTTTTCAAAAAGTGTACGAACCGCACTCCTTTGCGGCGGCAGTGTGTGCTATGAATGCGGAGTTTTACCGCCGCATTACCTTCCGTACGACCTATATTTCCGATATCAACAGCCCGCTCATTCGCCGTGCCGACCTTCGGTTTTCGTGCGATTCGTGTGGCCGCAATTTAAAGCGCACAGCGAATTGGAAGTTTTATAACCGTATGTTTTTTGCTCCTTTCCGTTGTGAGGTGTGTGGGCTGGAATTTATCGGTCGCGTACAAGCCAAGCAGAAATACGAAGGTGTGGAACTGAAAAAGCGTCTTGTCCTTAAAAAAGAAAAAGAAACAACCGAAAAAACCGTTCTGTCGTAACGACAGAACGGTTTTTTGCACCCTTTTGCGGACACGCTCATACAATGGAATTGACGGGCGTTCGCCCGTAGATTTATGAAAGGAGAAACGCAACGTGAACCGTTCCTATCAATATCGCGGCCGCCCTGCTGCGCGTATGATGTATCCCACTTGCCCCATCATTCCGTGCGAGAGCGAACAACCCGAGCCGCGCGAAGCAATGTGCGACAGCATGGTGTTGGCCATGTCGTACGTACTCAAACAAGAATTTGCCGATTTGTACGAACCGGATAACGGATTTCGGCAAGGTACGGTGTTTGCCGCATTGGATAAACCCTTTTTAGCAGGAGGAATGTCGTGTGGATAACCGTACTGCCCTTGTCGGGCGCATTCACGCGCTCGATTTCGCACTTTTGGAACTCAATTTGTTTTTAGACACCCACCCCGACTGTGAGGAAGCATTGTGCAAGCGGCGCGAATACCAGTTGGCGCGTGCCTCTCTCGTAGAAACGTACGAAGCGCAGTTTGGACCGTATGTTGTCACCGCCAAACACGTGCAAGGTGACCGTTGGACATGGGTCGACGGTCCGTGGCCGTGGGAATACGGAAGGGAGTGTTAATGTATGTGGCAATATGAGAAAAAATTGCAATATCCCGTTAAGATCAAAAACCCCAACCCGAAAATCGCACAACTCGTCATCAGTCAATTCGGCGGGCCCGACGGTGAACTTGGTGCCTCCATGCGCTATTTGTCGCAACGCTATTCCATGCCGTACGACGAACTCCGTGCCATTTTGACAGACGTCGGCACGGAAGAACTCGCTCACATGGAAATGGTTAGTGCCATTGTGTATCAGTTGACCCGCAATTTGACGCCCGAAGAAATCAAGCGTTCGGGTTTTGACAAATATTTTGTCGACCATACCAGCGCCGTGTATCCCATTGCGGCTTCCGGTTTGCCGTGGCGCGGGGAATATATCGGTGTCAAAGGCGATGTCATTACCGATCTGCACGAAGACCTCGGTGCCGAACAAAAAGCGCGCACTACCTACGACAATTTACTTCGCTTAATCGACGATCCCGACGTGCGTGACCCGTTGAAATTCTTGCGTCAACGCGAGATTGTGCACTATCAACGTTTCGGCGAAGGTTTGCGCCTTGCTACCGAACGTTTAAACAGCAAAAACTTCTACGCGTGCAACCCGTCGTTTGACAAAAATTGCGGGAAATAAACGCAAAAAGCCGAGTGCCTTGTGCGCTCGGCTTTTCAACTCTAAAAACCTATTGAATTTATGCGGTGTTCGTGGTAAAATACTACCATCACAAGGGGAGAGGGGCAAACAGGATGGTCGTGCTGTATATTCTCGGCGTGCTGCTTGTGTTGTTCGGCGCCCTTTCCTTCTTGCCGCTGGAAGTGATCTTCCGCGTTGGCACCGCGCAAAAATTTTCCGTCACGGTGCGTGCTTTTGGTATCAACTTTGGGGGAGAGGAAGAAAGCCGCAACCCGGCGGTACGGTATCTGCAAAAATTAGTAAAGCGTAAGCAATCCTCATCTGTTTCTCCTAAAAAAGAGAAACAAAAAACCGGTACAGCAGGGGTAAAAGGTCATCTTGATTTATTAGCATCTGCTCTCAATGCGTTGTTTGGACTCTTGCGACGGTGCCATGTATCGCGATGTGAGGTGCACGGTATTAGCGGTGGTGACGATGCGGCTATACACTACGGCGAAATTTGTGCGGCGGTGTATCCGTTTGTCGGGTATTTGCAAAACAATCGGCGCTTGCGCAAACGAAAAACGCAGTTGGATATCGGATGGGACTATGACCGTCCCGACAGCGTGGTGGATATCACGGTGGCGGTGCGTGTGCGCACGTTCTTTTTGATAACAGCGGCATTGCCGATGTTGTTCCAACACAAAAAACGGAAAGGGGATTCGGTATGAAACCCAATAAAGAAACCGGCGGGGTAACGGAACTGCTTACTTTTGTGACCGATAAAGCCATGCAACTGGCTAAGGAAAATGCGATGCTTGGCGAACCCATCGAAAAAAACGGGCTCACGATCATTCCCGTTTCGCAATTTTCCGCTTCGTTTGCGGGCGGCGGCGTGGATAGCCTTTCCAACTCTAAGCAAGCCCCTGCCGGTGGCGGTGCCAAAGTGTCGCTTGTGCCGATGAGTTTTTTGGTGATTGACGGCGCCGACGTGCGCACCGTGAACATTCAAACCCCGCTACAAGCCAAAGTAACCGAAATCATAGACAACGTGATCGAATCCGTAAAAAACAAAACCAATTAAAAAACGGCCGTCAGTCAAACGCCCACACCCCGTAAGGCAGTATTTCCTTAAAAAAGAAACTTTTGGCACAATTATGCGTCAAAAAGCCTCGATATGCGTCAGCATTATCGAGGCTTTTTTATCATTGCACC
>JAZULW010000080.1:0-36531 GCA_045603285.1 Acutalibacteraceae bacterium
GCACGGCGGCAGGGTCAGGCTTGTTCGGTCTGTCGGACACACTGCCGTACACACAACGCAACCCGTACTCGCCGAAAAAGGCCTCCGCCAAATAGCGTGCCTGTTTTTCGGGTTTGTTGGTAACAACACCCAACTTGATGCCGCGGACTTTCAATTCGTCCAGCAATTCCATAATACCGTTATACGGCACGGTTTTCACTTTGCAGTTTTCGTTGTAGATCTCAACGAAGCGAGCCAGCGCCTTTTCCAAAACCTCAGGCGTACTGTGTTCACCAAGCGCCAGATGCACCAAGCGCTTGACACCGCCGCCAACAAACTGATGATAGTCCGCTTTGGTATACACGGGCGAGCCATCAGCATTGCCCAGACCAAGTTCTCGAAGCACTTGCTCGGTAGCAGCCGCCAAATCGTCAATCGTATCGATTAATGTTCCGTCTAAGTCGAACAAACAGGTCGTCCATTTTGCCATATTTTTACTCCCTATGCGCCTTTTTCCTAAAATAGCGAACCACGGAATACGCGAGCACCAAGGCGGCCGCAAGGCCCACCGCTACCGTACACCACATCCAGCCGGACGGGGGTAATTTGAGTTTCATCCACAAACCGTCCATATAGGCCGAAACGTCGGCAGGCAACGTGATAAACACTTCCGTTCTTGCAAGCACTTCCTGCGGCGGATAAAAGTTTTCGTTTTCACCGATTTCGGGGTCAAGTTCGGCACGCGCCTCGGTTTGCGGTGTGGAATAGCCGATATACTCGGCATTCAACAAGGCAATATCGGTGCGGCACAAAAAGTTGATGTATTGTTCTGCCTCTTCTTTATGCTCTGCATTTTTCGGGATACACAAGGCATCAATAAACAAATTAGCACCGCTTGTGGGCACAAAGAAATCGATGGCAGGGTTGCCTTCTTCTTCGTCCATCATAATGATGCCGTCACCCGCGTAATAGGGCGCAATCCAGCCTTCTTCGTTAATCATTTTGTCGTATATTTGGTCCATCACGTACTGATGCAACAAAGGTTTTTGTTCTTGCAATGCGGCATAGGCTTTATCCCAATGCGTTTTATCGGTGGAATTGAGCGAATACCCGCATTTCAAAAGCCCGATACCAAACGCGTCGCGGGGGTTGTCAAACATAAAGATGCGGCCGCTGTATTTTTCGTCCCAAAGCAGATCCCAACCTTGTTCCAAATCGGCCTCGTCTACGTACTTGGTGTTGTAAAAAATGCCCACCGTTCCCCACGTATACGGAACGGAATATTCGTTTTGGGGATCGTATAATTGATTTTTCATGCTCTCGTCGATGAGCGCATAGTTGGGAATGTTATCAAAATTCAGTTTGGCAAGCATTCCCTCGTTGATCAGTTTGCCCACCATATAATCAGACGGGACTACAATATCGTAGTTGGCTGCGCCTGAGGAAAGCACCGCATACATACTCTCGTTATCGGTAAAGTTCTTGTAGTTAACCTCTATACCGGTTTCGGCGATAAAGATATCGTTTACGGTGGGGTCAATATACTCACCCCAGTTGTAAACGTTGATCGTCACGCCTTTGGAAGGGGTTTCGGCTTCCGGTGCTTCTGCACATCCCGCCAAGGAAGCGCACAAGAGGCTCCATGCGGCCAGCAAAACCGCCATTTTTGTCACTTTCATACGCTCCCCCTCACTTCTTCGCCTGTTTGGGGGTGCTCTTCATTTGCAACACGTTAACCGCAATAAGCAAAATCAGCACCGCACCGAACATCAAGGTGGACAACGCGTTGATCTCCGGCGTGACACGGCGTTTCACCATGGCATAGATGGTGACCGATAAGTTTTGCGCGGAAGCGCCTGAGGTAAACAAACTGATAACGAAATCGTCCAATGACATAGTGAAGGCCATCAACGCGCCTGTGAGCACACCCGGCATAATATCGGGCAACATTACTTTAAAAAACGCGGTAAACGGACGGCAACCAAGGTCCATCGCTGCCTCGTACATATGCGGATTGGTCTGGCGCAAACGCGGCAACACCTGCAACACCACGTATGGAATGCAAAACGTGATGTGCGACAAGAGAAGCGGCACATACCCCGGTTGCAACAACCCCGTTGTACGGTGAATGAACACAAACAAGAGCATCAACGAGATACCCGTTACAATTTCGGGATTTACCATCGGGAAATTGTTAAGCGCCATCAACACGCGGCGCAATCGCGCGTTGACACTGCGGAAACCAATGGCGGCTGCCGTGCCGATGATGGTGGAAACAAGAGTCGCAATAACCGCCACCGATAGGGTGACACCAAGCGCACTGAGAATTTCCTCATCACGAAACAATTCTTCATACCAACGTAACGAGAAACCGCTCCACACTACACGGCTCTTGGAATCGTTAAACGAAAACACGATCAGCACGAAGATGGGAGCATACAAGAATAAGAAAATGAGGGCATTGTAAATGCGAGAAAGCGTTTTCATACGTCCGCCTCCTCTCCCTTATCGGCCATACCCGTAACCGCCATACACACCAAAATGAGCACCATCAACACAAGCGACAACGTAGCGCCC
Organism: Acutalibacteraceae bacterium; assembly: GCA_045603285.1. Taxonomy (GTDB): domain Bacteria; phylum Bacillota; class Clostridia; order Oscillospirales; family Acutalibacteraceae; genus RGIG3009. The sequence continues at coordinate 2,557 of JAZULW010000080.1, forward strand.
ACGTGATAGTCCGCACCTTGGCCGATGAACATGGTTTCAATGGCATCGCCGATCATCAAGGTTTTACTGCCGCCGAGCAACTTGGTAATAACAAATGTACTAACGGCAGGGACAAACACCATCGTAATGCCGCTGAGCATACCGGGAATGGACAACGGAATGACCACTTTGCTAAACACTTGGAACACATTGGACCCCAAGTCTTGCGCAGCTTCGATGACACTGTTGTCGATTTTGGACATAACGGTATACAGCGGCAACACCATAAAGGGCAAAAAGTTATACACCATACCCAATACGACCGCGCCGCCCGTGTTGATCAGCGGCAAATATTCGTTTTCTCCTACCACACCGATAAGGCGCAACAACTGGTTGATGAAGCCGTTGTTTTCCAAAATGGACATCCACGCATAGGTGCGAAGCAAAAAGTTCATCCACATCGGCAGCATAATGATCATGACCATGGTTTGTTGCACACGTTCGGTCGCGCGGGAAATGTTGTACGCGAGAGGAAAAGCAAGCAACAAACAAATGACGGTAGCAACACCGCCGTAGAAAATGGATACACCGAACGTGGCGGCATGGTCCCAAATATACGCGAGATTCGAAAGCGTGAATTGGCCGTCGTTGTTCGTAAACGCAAACCAAAGCACGATTCCCAAGGGAATGATGGTGAACAGCAGCATCCAAGCCGCAAAGGGTGCCGCCGCGGCTTTGGAGCGTATCATTCTTGAACCTCCGTATCTTCGGTAAGATCAATTTCAGGGTTGGCCATTTCGTCAAATTCCTCGGAATAAGAACTATAATCGCCAAACATACCCGAATATTCCGATTTTTTCATAATGTGGATATCTTCGGGGTTGAGCACAATACCGATCACCGAATCGACGGGGTAGTAATCGGTGGTTTGGATCATCCATTTAAAGCCTTTAAAATCCACAATGGTCTCAAAGTGCACGCCTTTAAACGTGACTGCCGTCACCTTGCCTGTCAAATGCCCTTTATCGGCCGAAACAATATCGATGTCTTCGGGACGGATGACCACGTCAACGGGTTCTTTGGAATCAAACCCGGCATCCAAGCACTTGAATTTGCGGCCGAAAAACTCCACCAAATAATCTTCGTGCATAATACCGTCAAGAATATTACTCTCTCCGATAAAATCTGCCACAAATGCATTTTCGGGTTCATTATAGATATCTTGCGGCGTACCGATCTGTTGAATGCGGCCGGCATCCATTACCACCACCGTGTCCGACATCGACAGCGCTTCCTCTTGATCGTGCGTTACGTAAATGAAGGTGATACCGAGACTTTTCTGGATGTTCTTCAATTCCACTTGCATATCTTTGCGCAATTTCAGGTCAAGCGCGGCAAGCGGTTCATCGAGCAACAACACACGCGGGTTGTTCGCAAGCGCGCGGGCAATGGCCACGCGCTGTTGTTGGCCGCCCGACAGTGTTTCTACCTTGCGTTTATTAAAACCTGCGAGGTTCACCAGTTTGAGCATACGGTTAACCGTTTCCTTAATTTCGGCCGGTTTTTTCTTTTGGACACGCATGCCAAAGGCCACGTTGTCCTCTACGTTAAGATGAGGAAATAACGCGTACCGTTGGAAAATGGTGTTGACTTGCCGTTTATACGGCGGCAATTCGGCAATATCTTTTCCGTCAAAAAAGACACTACCGCTATCCGGAGTGACGAAGCCGCCAATGATTCTCAGCGTTGTGGTTTTGCCGCAACCCGAAGGCCCCAACAAAGTCACAAATTCCCCGTCGGAGATGTTGAGGTCAAGACCGCTCAACACCGGTTCTCCGTCAAACGAAACGGTAATGTCTTTGAGTTTGATAATTTCTTTTGTTTGCATAACGGCATCCCCCTTTGCGGTGTATATACGGCCTGTGCCGTATACGAAAGTTTCGCGTTGTGACGCGTGAAACCGCGGTACTTTGAGCAACGCCCTCCGCAAAGGGTTTTTCACAGCCGTCGTACTCGCGACTGCGGCGATGCCTCATACCGCTTTGGTTGCATAGATGCCGTCTTCTTATATAATAAATAATAAAAGACGACAAAATACACTATATCGTTTTTATGTAAAAAAGTCAATATCTTTATATGGTTTTTTTATTCTCCTTTTATCTGCCGCCAATAGTCTGCCGCCGCGCGTTCGTTTTTGTTGTCACCGGGATGATAATACACCGTATCTTTGATCGCGTCAGGCAAATATTGTTGTTTCACCCAATGATGGGGATATTCGTGCGGATATTGATAAAACTGGCCCTTCACGGCGGCATCGGCACCGTCGTAATGCTTGTTTTGCAATTGCCTGGGAATACGGCCGGTTTTGCCCGCTTCCACATCTGCCATCGCGGCATTGATGGCATCGTGCCCCGAAGCGGATTTGGGAGCCGTCGCCACCATAATGACCGCATCGGCAAGCGGAATGCGCGCCTCGGGCAATCCCACTTGCAAGGCAGAATCTACCGCCGCTTTCACAATGGGCAAGATCATCGGATATGCAAGGCCCACGTCTTCCGCAGCACACACCAGCAATCGGCGGCAAACCGAGGACAGATCCCCCGCCGCCAATAATCGCGCCAAATAATGAATAGCAGCATCGGGATCCGATCCCCGCATCGATTTTTGAAAAGCCGACAACAGGTCATAATGTTCATCGCCTTCACGGTCATATCGCATGGCGCTTTTTTGTACCACTTGATGTACCGTATCCATCGTAACTGTCACAACCCCGTTCTCATCGGGTTTGGAAGCCAACACACACAATTCCACGGCATTCAAACTTTTGCGCACGTCACCGCCGCACGCATACCCGATGGTTTCGCACACCCCGTCTTCAACCGTAATGGAAAAACCGCTTTCTTCTCTCAAAAAGGCAAATCCGCGCGCCACGGCACGAGAAACTTCGCTTGGTTCAACCGGTTTAAATTCAAACACGGTGGAACGACTGAGAATGGCGCCGTACACGTAAAAATACGGGTTTTCCGTTGTGGATGCGATCAACGTGATGTTACCGTTTTCAATATGTTCGAGCAACGTTTGTTGCTGCTTTTTATTGAAATATTGAATTTCGTCCAAATACAGCAAAATCCCGTTGGAAGCCGCCAAGGTATTCACCTCGTCTGCCACCGCGCGAATATCTCCCGTAGAAGCGGTGGTACCGTTCAAACGATGTAAGCGTTTATCGGTGCGTTCGGCAATAATACTCGCGAGTGTGGTTTTGCCGATACCGGACGGACCGTAAAATATCATATTGGGAATGTGTCCTGACTCAATGATGCCACGCAGGGCTTTGCCTTCGCCGAGCAAATGTTGTTGCCCCACCACATCGTTGAGCGTTTTGGGCCGCATACGGTCGGCCAACGGAGCGATTGCCATTTCATCACCTACTTTGTTTCCATTATAGCAGTTTTACGCCAATATGCAAGCATTTCAAATTGACACCGCCTTGCAGAAATGATAAAATTTGAGCAGGCAGGTGAGAATATGACAAAAAAAGCACGCGCCGCCACCGCGGTGCAACGGTTGGAAGAGCGCTATCCCGACGCGATTTGTTCACTTGATTATACCGAACGCAATGCGTTTCAACTGCTGGTAGCCACTCGCTTATCCGCTCAATGCACCGATGCGCGCGTTAATATGGTGACCCCCGCCCTCTTCGCGCGGTTTCCCAATGCTTTTTCCCTGGCAGCCGCCACTCCCGAAGAAGTGGAACCGTATATCCGTTCGTGCGGGTTGTACAAAACCAAAGCGCGCGACCTTGTGGCGATGGCCAATCAATTGATGGAGCGTCACGGTGGCGAAGTGCCTGACAGTTTGGAAGCCCTGACGGCGTTGTCGGGTGTGGGGCGTAAAACCGCCAATCTGGTGTGTGGTGATATTTTTGGTATGCAAGGTGCCGTGGTGGCGGATACCCATTGCATAAGAATCAGCAACCGATTGGGGCTGTGCGATACACGTGATCCACGCAAGGTGGAAACTGCCTTGCGCGCCATTCTTCCACCCGATAAAAGCAACGATTTTTGCCACCGCCTTGTGCTTTTTGGCCGTGAGGTATGCGACGCACGCAAACCCCGTTGCGAAGCCTGTCCCCTCGCCGACATTTGCCCGTCCAAAACCTAAAAGAAGCCACTCATAGGAGTGGCTTCTTTTATTAGAACCAAACGGCATCTTTTTCGTGGCATCCCGGTCGGGACATCAGTGCCGTTACCGCTTCGCGCGGCGGATAGTTTTCGTAGCAAATACGGTAACAAATATCGGTGATGGGCATCGGCACTTGTTCGCGCTGTGCCAAGCGGTGGGCGGTTGCAGCGGCCAAATAGCCTTCCACCGTTCCCACACGCTCCACCGCCTCGGCCGGTAACACCCCTTGACCGATCAGGATACCGGCACGGCGGTTGCGGGAGTGCATACTGCCACACGTAACAATCAAATCCCCCATACCCGTAAGGCCCGCAAAGGTGTTGCTTTCGGCACCCATTTTAACACCCAAGCGCGCGATTTCGGCCAAACCGCGTGTCATCAAAGCGGCCTTGGCATTATCTCCCATTTGCAAACCGTCGCAAATGCCGGCTGCCAACGCAATGACGTTTTTCAGAGCACCGCCAAGTTGCGCGCCGATTACGTCGGTTGACGTATAGATACGCAACCTGTCGTTGATGAGCAATTTCTGCACACGTTCCGCATCGGCTATATGGCGGCAAGCAGCCACCAACGAGGTGGGAACACCGCGCCCGACTTCTTCCGCATGAGACGGACCGGACACCACCACCACCGATGCCTGCGGAACCGCTTCCTCAATAATTTGGGAGAAAAGACGGCAGTCGTTTTCTTCAATGCCTTTGCCCGCATTGGCCACCAAAGCGCCCGCTTTCAAATAACGACCGAGTTTTTGTGCCGTATCACGGATGGCAAACGAGGGCACTGCCAAAATCACCAAGTCAGCATCGGCCGCGCAAGCCATATCGGTGGTCAATCCGATGGTAGGCGAAACGGCAATACCGGGCAACAATTTCGCGTGTTCGCCATTACGGCGAATGGCGGCAATTTCTTCTTCAAACGCCGACCACAACGTTACGTGATGCCCGATACGGTCAGCCATCACGGCAAGAGCCGTACCCCAACCACCGGAGCCTACCACTGCTATTTTGCTCATTTGCTCACCTCAAATCTTGTTTTCGGTTCCTTGAAGAATTCGTTTGATATTGCTCCGATGGCGAACAATCACAATCGCGGAGATGATGATCATCACAGCCGTACAAAACCAGACAAGCGACATCGGTTGACGATACACATACGCACGAAAAACAAACGTGGCAATCGGCAGACCGATGGCGGCGGCAATAGAACCGAGTGACACCATCCGTGTGTATAGGACAATTACGATGAACAATGCCAGCAGAACCAGTGCCGCCTTCCAATCCAACATAAGCATCATACCAAGTGTGGTCATGACGCCCTTGCCACCGCGAAAGTCAAAAAACAACGGAAACATATGCCCCAAAATGCAAAACAGCCCCGCCGTGTAAGCACCAACCAATCCAAGCGTAAGCGTGTCGACACCGTCATAGGGGTGGCTTTGCCACGAGTTGAGCAACACACCGCCCAAATAGACCGCCAAACCACTCTTGGCCAAATCACCTACGGTGGTTAATATGGCAGGGATCTTGCCTTGCGAGCGCAACACATTGGTTGCACCCGCATTGCCGCTTCCGAAATCACGAATATCTTTGTTAGAAAACAATTTGGTCACAATGATGGCAAAGCTGACACTGCCGCACAAGTAGGCCACGGCCGCCGCCGCAAGCAATGCCAAACCACTGTTTTGTAAAAACTGAAGCATAGCGTTTCCTTTCTATTTACCGCTGTTGTCACCCCGTTCGCGAATGATAAAACGCACGGGTGTTCCTTCCAAACCAAACGTCTCGCGCAGTTGGTTCTCCAAATACCGTTGATAGGAAAAATGGAACAAATCGGCGCGATTGACAAAAAACACAAACGTAGGCGGACAGGTAGAGGGTTGTGTCACGTAATAGATTTTCAAACGGCGGCCGCGGTCCGTGGGGGGTTGCACACGGGTGGTCGCCATCGCAAGTACGTCGTTGAGCATGCCCGTCGACACACGCATGGCGTGTTGGCCGTTTACATAGGTGATCAACTCCAGCAAACGGTCCAACCGTTGGCCTGTTTTGGCCGAGATAAAGACAAACGGTGCATAAGCCATAAAACTGAAATCGTTTTCCAGTTTTTTGCGGACTTTCACCATGGTTTTGTCGTCTTTTTCCACCGCATCCCACTTGTTAACGGCAATGATACACGCTTTTCCTTTTTCGTGCGCAATACCCGCTACTTTGCTGTCCTGTTCGGTAAAACCTTCCACGCCGTCAATCAAAATGACGCACACATCGGCGCGTTCTACCGCCATTTCGGCACGCAAAATACTGTATTTTTCAATGGCATCGTCCACTTTGCTGCGACGGCGAAGGCCGGCCGTATCAATCAGCAAAAAGTGGCCGTGCTTATTGCGAATTTCAGTATCGATGGCATCACGTGTGGTACCGGCAATATTGGAAACAATGCTTCTCTCTTCGCCGGCAAGGGCATTGATGAGAGAGGATTTTCCCGCGTTGGGTTTGCCGATAACCGCCACTTTGATGCAATCATCGTCTTCCTCCGGCTCGGTATCGGGCGGCAAATATGCAAACACCGCATCAAGCAAATCGCCCGTTCCCGTTCCGTGAATGGACGACACGGCAATCGGGTCACCGAGTCCCAAATTATAAAACTCATAAAATTCCGGCGGCGCGGCACCGATACGGTCGCATTTGTTCACACAAAGCACCACGGGTTTTCCGCTTTTTTGCAACATCGTCGCCACATCGGCATCGTTGGCCGTCACACCGGCTTGCAAATCGGTTACCAATACGATAACGTCGGCCTGTTCGATGGCGAGTTGTGCTTGACGGCGCATCTGCGACAAAATAACATCGTCGGAATGGGGTTCAATACCGCCGGTATCCGCGAGCATAAACGTACGGCCACGCCATTCACATGCCGCAAAAATGCGGTCACGCGTGACACCGGGAGTGTCCTTTACAATGGATAGCCGTTTCCCTATCAATTTGTTAAACAGTGTGGATTTTCCCACGTTGGGCCTACCAACTACTGCTACAATCGGTTTAGACATTCCTCGTCACCTCTCTATTAAAGCCGCAAGCAAAGCCGCGCCATCCACGGGAACGACTTGTACGGACGTATGCAACGTTTGCTCCAATTCTTCGGGGGTAACGTCGTCCAGAAAGCAGTCACCCTCACGGCGCAACATCACTTCGGGAATGAGGATACGTTCACATTGTATCCCTTCCATCCGGCGAAGTATGTCGCCTCCCGTCACCAAACCCGCAACCGTAATGGTTTCGCCAAAAAAATGGTTATCAATGGCCACTACGCGCACATTCAACTGAGGAAAGCGTTGCTTCGCGTTTTCCACCAATTCCGTCAAAAAGGGAGCGGCCGCCACACCGGTAACCAACACCGTTTCCGCCTCGGTTGCCGTTTTGGCATCGCATTGTTCCAGTGCATCGGCAAATTGCGAACGCAACAGTGCAACAAGCCCCACTCCGTTTTCCAGCTGGGACATTTCTTCATAAAAGCCTTCACTCGGCATCGGGCGTTCGGCTTTTATGTACCATTCGTCAGCGGGAAACACCACCCGATGCCCCGTAGCAGCCAACATTTGCCGCCCAAACAATTCCACTGCATCGATCACGGCACACGCTTCTTCTTTCGTAAACGGACGAAGCGGTGTAAGACCCTCACGGTACTTGGTAAGCCCCACGGGAACCACCGCTACGCTCTCCACCATCGGCGCATACACCGCCAGATCGTGCATCGAACGTTCCAATTGAGCCCCGTCGTTGAGACCGGGACACAACACCAACTGGCAGTTCATACGAATTCCCGCATCGGCAAAACGTTTGATATACGAAAGCGTTTGCCCCGCAAATCGGTTGTTCATCATTTGACAACGCAATTCGGGATTGGTGGTGTGCACCGAAATGTTGATGGGGCTGATGTGCATATCCATGATCCGTTGCACTTCGTGTTCGGACAAATTGGTCAGCGTAATGTAGTTGCCGAACAAGAAGGACAACCGGCTATCGTCGTCTTTAAAATACAAACTCTCACGCATACCGGGGGGCATTTGATCGATAAAACAAAAGACACAGTTGTTGCGGCAAGCGTGTTGCTTGTCCATCAAATACGTATCAAACTCCAAGCCGATATCCGCATATTCGGGTTTGCGTATCGTGACCTTGCGAACGCCTTTGGGCGTTTCCAATTCAAGCACCAGTTTCGGTTCATTCAAATAAAACCGATAATCAAGCACGTCGGTAACGGCGTGGCCGTTCACCGTAAGCAGACGGTCGCCACTGTGGATACGTTTTTTGTGTGCAAGGGTTTTCGGCACAACGGATGTTATGGTAACGGCCAAGGCAACCGCCTTCCTTCCTAAACATAAAAACAAAGGGCGCAACCCAACCGGGTCACACCCTCTATTTTTTCCTCATTTCGGGCATACGACCGGTATCAGGATCACTCGGCGACCTTGACGATCTGTCTGCCATTGTAATAGCCGCAACTTCCGCACAAACGGTGAGGGCGTTTGTATTCGCCGCATTGCGGGCATTTTACCAGCTCAGGAGCCGTCGTTTTCCACAGGTTGTTACGACGTTTGTCGCGACGCGCCTTGGATACTTTTCTCTTCGGTACCGCCATTGTCAGCACCTCCTTAACATGATCATGAAATTTATTCTAACAATTGTTTTAGGACCGCCAACCGCGGGTCTGTCGTTTCCTGACGGCAATCGCACAGGCCTTGGTTGAGATCTTTGCCGCATTGCGGACAAAGACCGCGGCAATCCTCTCTACAGAGGATCTTTGACGGTTGATCAAGCAACAAATCTTCTTCCACCAATTCGTCAAGCGGAAGCTGATAGTTTTCGATCAACACGAAACTGTCATTGTCCTCGTGATTGAGGGAAACTACAAGAATATGCTCCATATGCATGGCCCGTTCTTGGTGAGCCTCACCCGTGCAACGGTCACACGTACCGTCGTAACAGTAGCGGACATCGGCACGCAAGGTAACCACACCGGCAGACTGTTCCACACAGCCGACCACCGAAATCGGTGTCTTGAAAGGCTTTTCGCCGTTCCATTCCACCTCGGAAAAATCAAGCGTTGCCGCGATTGGCAGACGTTCTTTTTCTCCCATAAACAAGGATTGCAATTGAAGAAGCATACTTCACCTCAATAGTCACCACAGTATTATAGCGGTAACACTGCGGTTTGTCAATATTTTTTTCGAAAAATATGCGACAAAAAGCGGAAACGGATGTCCGTTTCCGCCTCTCGCAATCATCATTAGATTTCGGTTGCCAAATCTGCAATGTGAGCGTCGATCTCACTGCGGTCGGCCGATACGGACATCACAATATTGGTGTTGGCCATTTCGCTGAGCTTTTTCAATTTTTCAACAAAGCCAAGCAGATTGGCAACATCGCCACCGATCTTCAGCGTGGAATCCACAAAAATATCGGTGATGTCGTAGTTGCCGGCGCACATTCCGGCAATAAACCCGTACAAACTGTCAAAACCTTTAACGGCATATTCGTCCGCGGCAGCCAGTCGCACTTTATGGCTGATGTTATAAGTAAGAGTGTTGTCTTTTTCAATGAAAAGCACGTTGCCTTTGGATTGCGCAACCGCTTCGTTGCACATATCCATCAAACGCTTGGTCTTACCGGAACCTTTTTTGCCGTGAATCAATGTGATCATTTGGAATTCCTCCTAATATATATTAACCGCTTCGCGGTCACTGCCGTGTTATAACGTTTCCCTTTCCTGTTAGCGGCCCAACCGTTGTTCCAGAAGGGCTTTTTCCGCCTCATACCCCGGTTTGCCGAGCAAGGCGAACATATTCTTTTTGTACGCTTCCACACCGGGTTGATCGAACGGGTTAACGCCGAGCAAATAACCCGAAACGGCGCAGGCCTTTTCAAAGAAATAAATCAAATACCCCAGTTCATGCTCACAAGCCGACGGAACGTGTAACACCAGGTTCGGCGTACCGCCGTCCGTATGCGCCAGCACGGTACCTTCAAAAGCACTGTTGTTGATCTCCGCCATCGTTTTTCCCGCAAGGAAATTCAGGCCGTCCACATTCGCAGGGTCATGCCCGATCACCATCTCGCGTTGTGCCTGATCGATCATCACAACCGTTTCAAACAAAATGTTGGAACCGTCTTGTACGAATTGGCCAAGAGAGTGCAAATCGGTAGAGAAGATGACCGATGCAGGGAACAACCCTTTGCCGTCCTTGCCCTCGCTTTCTCCGTACAACTGTTTCCACCATTCGGCCATCATGGCGTAGCAAGGTTCATAACTCACCATTAACTCCACCGCACGGCCTTTGCGCAGCAAAATGTTGCGCAAAGCGGCATAACGGTAGCAGGGGTTATTCTCCAGATTGGTATCGCACAACTCCTGTTGCGCAGCGGCGGCGCCTGCCATCAAAGCATCAATGTTGCAGCCGGCAACCGCAATAGGCAAAAGCCCCACCGCCGTAAGCACCGAGAAACGGCCGCCCACATCATCGGGCACCACAAAGGTTTCGTAGCCTTTCTCGTCAGCCAACCCTTTGAGCGCACCTTTCGCCTTATCGGTCGTCACATAGATGCGGCGTTTGGCTTCTTCCTCGCCCACGGTTTTTTCAAGATAATCGCGGAACACGCGAAACGCGATAGCGGGTTCGGTGGTGGTGCCGGATTTCGAGATAACGTTGACCGAAACGCGGCGGCCTTCACACAGTTCCAAAAGCTCCGAAAGGGCGGTAGAACTGATGCTGTTGCCGGCAAAATAAACGTCGGGAGTGTCCTTTTTCTTGTTGTTGTAAAGCGGAGATTTCAAAAACTCGATCGCCGCACGGGCGCCGAGATAAGAACCACCGATCCCGATAACAATGAACACGTCCGTATCTTCTTTGATACGAGCAGCGGCTGCTTTGATGCGGGCAAACTCTTCTTTATCATACTTGGTGGGCAAAGTGACCCAACCAAGGAAATCGTTCCCGAGACCGGTGCCTTGATGCAGCATCTCATGCGCGGCGGTGATTTGCGGTTGCAAGGCTGCCACTTCGTGCTCACGGACAAAGCCGTTTGCATAGTGGGAATCAAGCATAATGGCCATAAAACGTGTACCCCTCCGTTATCTTGGAATTTGTTGTTAATATTTTACTATATCTTGCGGTTAATTGCAACCGTAACAAGCCAATTTATTTTGATTTTTTATCACTTTTTTTCGAATTTTTCGTCGTTTTTTCTTTAAAAAAGACTTCACGCACGCCGATATACAAAAGCAACCCTCCAAACAAGCGACGAAGCATCTCTCCGTTTATATGCGAGGCGACAAACGCCGCCGCTATCGAGGTGAACAAACCGGCAAAAACACACCAAATAACGGCTTGCCATTCCACGCGTTTATTTCGAATATGAGAAATAAGCGCTGCCGGCGCACAAAACAAGAAGTACAGCAAGTTGATTCCGGAAGCGGCATACTGCTCCACCCCCATCACGGCGGTGAGATACAACACGAGCAACGAACCGCCGCCCACGCCGAACCCGCTGACAATACCGGTGGCAATCCCCACCACAATGGCAAGCAATGTCATAACAGCAACACCGCCTTTATGCCACCATACAACAACAGCGCACCGAACAGGCGATGCAACCACACGGCAGAGACGCGTTTAAACAGCGTTCCCGAAAGCAAACCGCCCACGGAACCGCCGATCAAATATGGCCACGCGAGCGCCATATCCACCCCACCGCGCAAAGCAAAGACGACAAACGTGACGATGGAAAGCGGGAAAATAACCGCCACCGATGTGGCAAACGCTTTCTTTTCTTCCAATTTTATCCACGATATGAATAGGGGAACCAAAAACAAGCCGCCGCCGGAACCAAACAAGCCGTTGGCCACGCCCGCCAAAGCGCCGATGACAGCATAGCGCCCACGGTTTTGCTTCTCGCTCATACGAACACACTCCTTTATCCTAGTGTGTTCCGAGCCAAACGGTTTAACCACTTGGAAAACAAAAGAGGAGACATTTTCTGTTAAAATGTCTCCTCTCCGATACTTTTATGAGATTATTGACTCGTCCGCGACCACGCGGAACCCAAACTTCCTTTCAAACTTTCTGATTTGCCTTATTAAAAGGGCAACTTAGTGCATGGGTTTCAACCCTTTACATTGATTTTCTATTAACTTTTATCTATCGTTTCCTCGGGTCAATTTAACGGCCCATTGGATTCACCTTTTTCTTTTAGATTTTTAAGGAAGAGATTTTGAGTTGTATCCTCCTGCAAGTCATGGGTCATACCTCTCTTTCGTTCAGGTTGACTCTGCTTAGTACACCGGATTCACACCCTTTCTTGTTTTTCTCTCCTTTTGTCATCTACAATATAGCACGGTTTTTATGAAAAGTCAATAGTTTTTTTGAAAAAAGTTTAAAGTTTTTATTTATTTTGTTGAGCAAAACTTTCCACTTGACGGCAATGCAAAAAATGAGTATCATAATAGTACAGTTATATAACAGAACGGAGAATTACTATGTCTGAAGAATTCGGAAACGATATCGTCACCGTAGTGGATGACGAAGGAACGCAACATCAATTTGAGATCGTGGATGCCATCGAAACGGATGACGGCCGTTACGTGGCCCTTCTTCCCGTTTATGAAAACCCCGCCGATATGGTAGACGGAGACGGAGAGTTGGTCATTCTTGCCGTGAAAGAAGAAGATGGCGAAGACGTTATGGTGACCATCGACGACGATGACGAATTTGATGAGATTGCCGAGATCTTTGAAGAACGGTTGGCCGATCTGTACGAGATCGAAGAATTGGAGCAACCGGCAGAGTGATCTTTCTCCTGCCCTGTGCGCGGACCGTCCTTTTTTAACCCTACTACATTGTGATAACGGGAACTCGACTCCGTCAGCGAATTGCAGACCTCCCCATCTTGATGGGACGAAGGGAGCGTGAACCTGACGGGCGGATACCCACCTGCTGAATTTAGTAGCAGGTTACACAAAGGGCATTACGGCAGTGCGGGACTATGTTATATAAAAACGCGTGAGTGTATACACACTCACGCGTTTTTTAGTTTTGTTCGGGAATAAGAGGAACGTAGTCAATGGCTTCTACCACCGGCTCGCGCATCCAAAGCGCCGGTGTCACACGAACGGTGAAGCCACAGCCACTTTCGCTCCCCCACGCCGAAATATCCGCACGGGGTAAAGCATACAACGCCATAATGAGCATCATAACACCGCCGTGCGTACAGATAACCGTATCACTATCACCCGAACGCATAATCTCTTCTACCAAGCGCTCAAAGGTTTCACTCACACGTTTGCGAAATTGTTCGGCATCTTCTCCATCGGGAATTTTGGTTTGTTCCCCCGCAATCCAGCGGCAAAAACCTTCGTCGTGTTGCAATTCCTCTACGCCGCGGCCGTCCCACTCGCCAAAATCACATTCGGCAAGTCCGTCGATAACGGTGGCGTTGTTTTGGGGATACAACACTTCCAACGTTTGACGGCAACGAGCAAGCGGGCTCACATAAAAACGTGTTGCGTGCGGATAGACCGCCTTTTCTTTTTTGTCCAACAAGTCGCGCAAGCCAAGCGGAGAAAGCGGCAAATCGGTAAGTCCGATATACAGTCCCTTTTCGTTGGCTTCGGTCAAACCGTGGCGAATCAGATGAATACGATAACTTTTCATACAGTACCTCAAAAAAAGTGAAAATTTAGACTTTACAAATTGTATCATCGGTGTTACAATTAAAAACCCACCGTATAATTTTATGAACAGGAGAACTTCTCATGAACGCCACCTTCCCCCGCTTGTTGACCTTATTGCGCAAGGAGCGCGGCATCAGCCAAAAAGAAGCGGCCATCTCGCTGAAAGTGTCGCAAGCGTTGCTTTCGCACTACGAAAAAGGCATTCGCGAATGCGGCCTTGAATTTGTGGTTCGGGCAGCCGATTTTTACGATGTATCGTGCGACTATCTGCTGGGGCGCACCGCTGATAAGTCAGGCGCCATGATCGCTGTGGATGATATTCCCGATTCGGAAAGCGCCGAAAACGGGAAAGGCAGTGTGTTGCCCGTTCTAAACAAAAAACTGATTTTGAATTCGGTAACCATTTTGTTTGACGTGTTGCAACGGGTGGACAATAAAGATTTGACAACGGAGATCTCCGCCTACCTGGACATTGCGGTGTACACCGCGTTCCGCCAACTGTATTTTGCCGACAGCAAGAACCCGCCCACCCTTTTCGGCGTGCCGAAGCATTTGTTCGCCGCAACCGCCAACGGTTCTATGGGACTGGCAGCGGCACGTATGGCACAACTCACCAAAGGAGTGGGTGGAAAACTGCCGCCCTTGGCACCCGATGCACTTTCCAAAACCTACCCGTTGTTTGCATCATCGCTTTTCAATTTAATCAAAAACGCCGAAACGCGGTTGGCCAAAAGCTGACCGCGTTATTGTTTGCGAAACACCCATCCGCGTTGTAAACGAAAACTTAACACGAACAAAATACAGTCTACCACGAGTTTAAGGAAGGTAGCGTTCCATTTGAGCAACGCATACAAACCACTTGTGCCAAGCGCGGATAACATCATTTGCGAAACACAAAGTACGGCATAGCGCCACAGCGTTTTGCCGTGCTTTTCTTGATTTTTAAAGACACCGCGTTTGTTCACGTAATAGTTAAAAAAGGCCGACAAAGCGCGCGCGATAATCGTCGCCAAGACAATTACCTGCTCTTGTATCAACACCGGTTGCCAAAGCGCAATAAGGAACAAAAACAATGCATACAAGCCTATATCGACCGCAAAAGAAGAAAGCGATGCTAAAATAAATTTCGAAAACACGGCATAAATGCGCAACGAGTCTTTGAACGGATTAAAGTGAGAAGTGCGGTTTTCTTCTATGTATACCGTTTCGATGGGCACTTCACGAAGTGGAATATCGTTTTCGCGCGCATCCAAAATCATATTCATCTCATACTCAAAACGCTCGCCTTTGGTTTTCAAAAACACGCGCATCGTTTCCCGCGAGAACCCACGCAATCCCGTTTGCGTATCCGACAACGTAATACCGCAAAACAGGCGCAGCACACGACTGGTGGTTACGTTTCCGAAACGGCTCCGCGGCGGAATATCGACATTCTTCGAAGAGAAATCACGGCATCCCATCACCAGCGCGTGAGGACACGCCAACGTTTCGGCAGCTACACGGCGAATATCGTCAAGGCGATGTTGCCCGTCGGAATCCACCGCCACCGCCACTTCGCACGCGGGGCATTCCGCAAGCAAGTAGTTGAATGCCGTTTTCATCGCACGACCTTTGCCTTGGTTTACCGCGTGCGTAAGCACGACACAACCAAAATCGCACTTGGCTTTGGCAAAATATTCGTCGTATTGTTCGCTGCTCCCGTCGTTCACAAGAACGATATGTTCAAACCCCGCCTCGCGCAGATCCGCAAGCAGGGACAACAATTTATCATCGGGGCTGAGGGACGGTATAATAACACTGATACGCTTTTCCACTTCCACACGACTCACCTCTCTTTGTCATTATAACAACTGAACTCCCTTTTTTCAACCATTAAAACAAAACCCGATGCACTGCATCGGGTTTTGTTTCTTAGAGTGATTTATATAACCGAATGTACTCGTTGGCGGAACGTCCCCAACTGAAATCGCTGCGCATCGCACGTTCCACCAAAAGCGGCCAATGGTCTTTGTTGTGATAGGCACCCAAGCCGCGCATAATGGCGTGATACATATCGTCGGCATTGTAAGATTGGAAAGTGAAGCCGTTTCCTTCCCCGTCGCCGCAATCGCGAATGGAGTCTTTGAGTCCACCCGTTTCGCGCACAATGGGAATGGCACCATAGCGGCAAGCCACCATTTGCGAAAGGCCACACGGTTCGCTTTTAGACGGCATTAAGAACAGGTCGGATGCCGCGTATATTTTTTGCGCCAATTCGGGCACAAAGCCGGAGCAATAGGAGAATTTCTCAGGAAACCGTTCGTGCATTTCACGGAAGAAATTTTCATACGTCCATTCACCCGAGCCTAAGATGACCACTTGCACATCTTCTTGCAGCAAGCGCTCCATCACATATTGCACCAAATCGAACCCTTTGTGCGCCACCAAACGGCTCACCATACCGATAAGCGGTACTTCCGCCCGCTGCGGAAGACCCAGACGTTCTTGTAACGCTTTTTTGTTGACTGCTTTGGCAGAAAAATCATCCGCCGAGTAATTCGCATATAAGGCCTTGTCAACGGCGGGGTCGTAACTGACGGTATCAATGCCGTTGAGAATACCCGACAGTTTCCACTCACGCATCCGCAAAATGGGATCCAGTTCGTGGGAGAACCACGGGTCAAGAATCTCCTTCGCGTACGTGGGGCTGACGGTGGTCACGCGGTCGGCTGTTTCGATAGCGCCTTTCATAATGTTGACGCATCCGTCGTGTTCCAGTAAATGCGCATCGTCACGCGAGATACCGAACACATCTTCCAAAATCTCCAACCCGTATTTGCCTTGATACTGAATGTTGTGAATGGTATACACGGTGCGAATGGAAGAATACGCGGGTTGCGGCGCGTAAAACAACGTGTGGTACACGGGAATTAAGCCACACTGCCAGTCGTTTGCGTGAATGATATCGGGTTTAAAGTCGATATATTTCAGCATTTCCAGTACGGCACGCGAAAAGAAGGCAAATCGTTCGGCATCATCATAATGCCCGTACAAACCGCACCGCTTAAAATAGTATTGGTTATCAAGCAAATAGTAAATGACACCGTTATGTTTGGCTTCAAATACACCGCAGTATTGGCGACGCCACGCCACAGGAACAGAAAAACTGGTCAGAAAGGTCATGGTATCGCGCAATTCTTGCGGCACCGATTCGTAAAGCGGCAACACCACACGGCAACCCACCAAACGATTGCGCAACGCTTTGGGAAGAGAGCCTGCCACATCCGCCAAACCGCCCGATGCGGCAAACGGCCGCGCTTCACTGGACGCATATAAAACTTTCATTTTCTTTCCTTTCCGGTTATACCATTGTGTTCTTTTTCACTGAAACGGGATAGTCGGCACACCCTTTCAGCACACGCCCTTCGCGGATACACACATTTTTATCCAAAATCACGTAGTCAAGGTCCGTTCCGCCGCAGATGACACTGCCTTGCATCACAATGCTGTTTTTGATAACGGCATTGCGGTCGACATTCACGTTGCGGAATATAATGGAATTATGAACGGTGCCTTCGATTTTCGATCCATCGGCAATTAAGGAATTGCGCACTTTCGCGTGCAAACCGTATAATGCCGGTTCGGTATCACGCACTTTGGTATAAATCGGCCGTTTGGTTTTGAACAACTGCTCACGCACCGAGGGATCCAGCAAAGCACGATTGGCTTCGAAATAACTTTGAAGTGAGCAAATCACCTGCAAATACTCAGGAACCGCATAAGCAAAAATGCGGCGGTCGTGAATATGGCGGTGCAAAATGTCCCACTCAAAACTGAGTTGATTGCGACTCATAGCCGCTTCCACAAACCGAATGAGCAATTCACGGCGGATGACATACAAGCCGATTCCATAGTTTTCGGTCTCGTGTTCGCTGCGATCAGAAATATACAGATCGTTTACACGCCCGTCATAGGCAATGGACATCATCGGCGATTGCAAATGTTTCGGGATAGCCCCCTTCACATACGCCATGGTGATATCGGCTTCTTTTTCTATGTGGTACTCTACCAATTTGCGATAGTTGATATTGCCCACCACGTGACAGTCGGACAAGATCACATACTCTTCTTTGGAGCGACGCAAAAACGGCATTATGCCTGCAAGGGAAGCGATGCGCCCTTCGTAATGCTCGTCGCCGCCGCCCGTGGGAGGCAAGAAATACAATCCTTCGCTTTTACGGGACAACCCCCACGCTTTACCGGAGCCGAGATGGTCCATCAGCGATTGGTAGTTGCTTTTGGTAATGACACCCACTTTCGAAACACCCGCGTTCACCAAATTGGAAAGCGGAAAATCAATTAAACGGTAGCGGCCGCCAAACGGAACGGAACCAATGGCACGAATACCGGTCAGTTCCGGCAACACCTCATCGTGCATATCGGAAAACAACAAACCCATAACCGTATTGTGACGCATATCAGTTTCCCTCCTTTTTCACATCGGCATCAATCATCGCTTTGGCAGGGATGTGACAGCCATCCCCTATCTGAACACCCGACGCCACCACGGCTACGCCCCACTCCCCAAGGTCTTGCATCTCCTCAGGTCGGGCACCGACAACCGCATTCTCACCAATAACCGCATTTTCGGCCACGATGGCATATTGCACGATCGCACCCTTTTTCACGGTGACACCCGGCATAATGATGGAATCGCGCACAAGAGCGCCTTCTTCGATCGTAACGCCTGAAAACAACACGGCAAAATCCACTTTTCCGCAAATGTTGCCGCCTTCGGATATCATACTGTTTTGCACATGAGCAGTATCGGCAATATAATGCGGCGGCAAACCGGAATTGCGGCAATAAATTTTCCACGTATCGTCAGACAAATCCAACGGAACGCGAGGATTGAGAAGGTCCATATTGGCTTCCCACAAACTGTCGATGGTGCCAACGTCTTTCCAATACCCTTCAAAACGGTAGGCAAACATCCGCTCGCCCGCGGCCAGCATAGCCGGCAATACGTTTTTGCCAAAGTCATTTTGCGAAGAGGTATCTTTCTCGTCAGCGTTTAAATACTGGCGCAATTTTTGCCAGTTAAACACGTAGATGCCCATCGAAGCCAAGTTGCTTTTGGGAACGGCGGGTTTCTCGTCAAACTCATAAATAGAACCGTCGGGATTGGTATTGAGGATACCGAAACGGCTGGCCTCTTCCATTTCCACTTCAATAACGGCGATGGTACAGTCGGCATTGTTGGCCTTATGTTCTTCAATCATCTTGGAATAGTCCATTTTATAGATGTGATCACCCGAAAGCACCAACACATATTCGGGATCGTAACGCTCTATAAACGGAATATTTTGATAAATGGCATTGGCCGTGCCTTTGTACCAATCAGCACCTTTACTGCGTTGATAAGGCGGCAATATATGCACGCCTGCATCCATACGGTCAAGATCCCACGGTTCTCCCGAACCGATGTAGTCGTTAAGTTCAAGCGGTTGATACTGTGTGAGAACACCCACCGTTTCGATACCGGAGTTGACACAGTTAGAGAGAGGGAAATCGATAATGCGATACTTTCCACCGTACGGCACGGCCGGTTTGGCTACGTTTTTGGTGAGGGCATATAACCGGCTTCCCTGTCCGCCCGCCAACAACATAGCGACACATTCCTGTTTGCGAAACATAAAACAAATCCTCCTCAAGATTTCGGCGGCAAGCGCCGTTTTTTACGTAAAAAGATAACCGACAAGGGTGGCAAGGTGAGCGACACCGACTGTGCGTGCCCGTGCAAGGGAACCGCCTTAGCTTTCACGGTGCCGTTGGTTACACCGCCGCCGCCGAAACGCACGTCATCGGTGGTGAATATCTCCTCATATACCGCATATTCGGGAACACCGATGGCATAGTTTTCGCGTTGCATCGGTGTAAAATTGCACACCGCAATTACCTCGTTGCCGTTCCGCGCAATGCGACGAAAAGCAATTACGCTTTGGGCATTGTCGTCGTGCGCAATCCAGGAAAACCCTTCCCAAGTGAAATCGTTATCCCAAAGCGGTGTTTGGTCGCGATAAAATCGATTCAGGTCCCGTGTGTATTCGTGCAACGTGCGATGCGCCGGATAGTCCAGCAACAGCCAGTCCAGTTCTTTTTGATAATTCCATTCCGAAAATTGCCCGAATTCGGAACCCATAAACGTGAGCTTTTTACCGGGATGCGCCATCATATAGGCAAGAAACAAACGGAACCCTGCAAATTTCTCTTCATACGTGCCGGGCATTTTGTTTAGCAAAGAGCCTTTCCCGTGCACCACTTCATCGTGCGAAATGGGTAAAATAAAATTTTCGGAAAATGCATAAAAAAACGAAAAGGTCAACGCGTTATGGTTGTCTTTGCGGAAGAACGGGTCCATGGAGGCGTATCGAAGCATATCGTTCATCCAACCCATATTCCACTTGTAATTGAAACCAAGGCCGCCCACCTCAGGGGGACGTGACACCATCGGCCACGCGGTGGATTCCTCCGCGATCATCATGGTGTGCGGATATTCGGCAAACACGGCTCGATTAAGCATTTGCAAAAACTCAACCGCTTCCAAGTTTTCATGGCCACCGTGAATGTTGGGCATCCACTCGCCATCGCGACGGTTATAATCCAAGTAAAGCATAGAAGCAACCGCGTCTACGCGAATTCCGTCGATATGGTAATATTCCAACCAAAACAGAATGCTGGAAATCAAAAACGTGCGCACCTCAGGCCGCCCGAAATCGAACACACATGTGCCCCATTCTTTGTGTTCACCCTTACGCGGGTCCTCATATTCGTAGCAAGGAGTTCCGTCAAACCGATATAGTCCGTACTCATCCTTTGGAAAATGGCCGGGAACCCAGTCCATAATCACACCGATACCGCCGCGGTGGCAACGGTCAACAAACGACATAAGCCCTTTCGGGGTCCCGTAACGGGAGGTCGGTGCATAGTAACCCGTAACCTGATATCCCCATGACCCGTCAAAGGGATATTCCGTCACCGGCATCAACTCAATATGGGTATACCCCATTTTTTGTACGTAAGGTATCAGTTCGTCCGCCAATTTTTCGTAAGAAAAATGGTTGCCGTCCGCATATTGTTTCCACGAACCGACGTGCACCTCGTAGATATTCACGGGAATGTTATAGACAGAAGTTTTGGCTTTTTGTTTTTGCCAGGCATCGTCTGTCCAAGCGAAACCTTCCAGCGAATACACCCGTGAAGCCGTGGAGGGGCGTGTTTCATAATGATATGCATACGGATCGGATTTCATAACCCCTTGTCCGTCGGGACCGACCACATAATATTTGTATGCATCGTATTCGCACACGGATTCGGTAACAATTTCCCATATTCCCGTGTCGTCCACACGGGACAAGGGGACTGCCGCGGTGTTCCATCCGTTAAAATCGCCAACCAGACTGACCGCCTGTGCACGCGGCGCCCACACGCGAAACGTATATCCCCCCGAAGATGTTGCGTGGCAGCCTAACATACGGTAGGCATGAAAATCCGTTTGGTCAAAAATATGTTTCAGTCTGTCCATTGGCAACATCCTCAATTCTTATTTCTTCTTTATTGTAACAGTATTACCTGTAAAAATCAAGTGCTATTTGTCGAAAATCTCGCAATTTATTGAGTGGATATTTGCATTTTTTGTTTATATTGCATAAATTTCTACCGTTTGTTTGCATACTATCTCGTGGTGGTTCCGTGAAACGGTTCCCGAGAAACATCAACACCCAACCCAAAACTGATTTGCAGTGCTTGGTCTACGCGGTCCATTGAACGATCATCCAACCGTCCCATATGTTCTTTTAATCGTTGTTTGTCAATGGTGCGAATTTGCTCCAAAAGGACCACCGAGTCTTTCGCCAAACCGCTTCCCACAGAATTCACTTGAATGTGTGTGGGCAACCGCGCTTTGTCTTTTTGACTGGTAATGGCCGCTGCGATTACCGTGGGGCTAAAACGGTTTCCCACATCGTTTTGCACAATCAACACCGGACGGACACCGCCCTGTTCCGAACCCACGACCGGACTTAAATCGGCATAATAAATATCTCCACGGCGAATCGTCATATCGTTTCCCCTTTCTGTCTGTACAAGACTAGTGTGCCCTGCTTGTCCGTCTTTAAACAGCGGAATGCTTTATGGGCTTCACTATTCAGTATATGCACAAACAGAAAAACCGACATCATGCGATGTCGGTTTTTAAACAATTATCGTTGCACATAGTCAAGCGGGTCAACCAATACGCCGTTTTTGATCACCTCAAAATGCAAGTGTGCGCCAAACGAATATCCCGTGTTGCCCACCTTGGCAATGTATTGCCCTTGCGCCACTTTATCGCCCGCCTCCACCTCCAATTTGCTGCAGTGAGCATAGCGCGTCATAAATCCGTTTCCGTGGTCGATGAGAACAAAATACCCGTAACTGCCGTGATAGTCGGCTTCCACAACCACACCGCCATCTGAGGCAATGATGGGTTTGCCCATCGTGGAACCGTTGGCAATGTCGATAGCGCCGTGGAAGCGGCCCCACCGGGATGCAAATGGTGACGAAATGGTTTTGGTATACGGCAAAGGCCAAATAAAACTGTTGGTAGCCACACCGTCACCAATGACCGCGTTATCTGCATACGTTTTGGCACCAATCTTCATGATGCAGGAAACCGCATTTTGAAGCACTTCATTAAAGACCACCGTGCGGTACTGTTCTTTGCCGTTCACGTAAATGATCTGCGAATGAACGCGTTGCTTTCCGTCTTTTCCTTTGCGGATCAACTGTTGATAGCCAAGCGGTTGTGAGGGGTCTTGTTGGTATTCTGTGGGATACTTCAGTTTTTCCACCTTGCTCACATTCTTCACCGTTTGCACGGGCAATTGGCGCAAGATCGAAAGCATATCCCCTTCCGTTATCACGGCAGAAACAGGATACGTGCCTTCCACAATCTCTACCTCGCAAAAAAAGCCCACACCGTCATACTCCTTAGAGCGATGAACATCGAGCACGGTATCGATTTTGCTTTGTATGGCATCCACCGTAGGCAGAGCGCCCTTAAACACCCCATCCACGTACAATCCGGCCGCGGCCTGTACCCGTTCGCCAAGTGTTTCGAATATAAGGTCGCGTACCTCCTGTTCGTCCAACAGTGTTTCCCCTTTTATCACCGCTACCTGCATTTGAGGGTGCTTGTTCACCGTAAAACCACCGTTGGCATTGATGACGGATTTTTTAATAAGAGAAGCGGCATTTGTATACGTGCTTTCATTGGCAATATAGCCAACTTCCGTTTCGTCATATGTGAGAAACAATGCGTACTCAGCCCCGTGCCAATATCCAACGGTGAACACCAACACCAATGCCGCCGCCAAAGGAGCCGCTACGTTCAAAACGGAGACAACCGCTTTGCGGTGACGACGAACCGCTAACACGGGAATCCACAACGCGTTGCGTAACACATGCTCCTCGTGCAGTTTTCCCCAAGCCAAGGCAAAGCCTTTTCTCAGACGAGAAAGTTCACCTTTCAGCCGCTTTTTATTTTCGACGATTACCACGCGAAAAACTCGGTCAATACCCGTCGTTACGGGGCGCCATATCCATTGTGTGAAGCGCAGAAACGACCGCACGCAACGCACCGAACGAACACCAACCGTGTAACAAAACGCATACATCCATTCGCCGTATTCTTTGCGTTTTTCAGCATTCCAGTACGTTTTATAAAAAGAGGTGCACGCTGCAAAAGCATGTTTAAAAGCCACCCGACAAACTTTCACACACAATAGGAAGAGCAGTTTACATACGGTGAAAAAGGATACACACGCTTTCAACAATGACTCCCAAAGCAATTTCACACGCTTCACCTCCTTTGCATTTCTCGCTTTACTATACCTTATTTCGACAAAAAAATCAAGCCTACCCCCGCCTTAGGAGGGGTAGACCAAGTTTTCGGGTGTCCAATTGGCAATCGTTTGGGCAAGGGAAGCCGCATAGCCGCGGGCCTGTTCCAAATCGTGTTCCAAATAATTGCCGCACTCCGCTTTGGTGGCGCCGGGAACAATGCCGTTATAGGCAGCGATAAAGCACAAGGCTTCCCGTGTAAGCGCGATGGCTTGTTCATGCGAAAGGCCGCGCGTGAGAAAGTAGAACCCCGTGCGGCAACCCATTGGACCAAAATAGACGATATGTTTTTCCCATGCACTGCTGCGCACATACGTGGCAAACAAATGCTCCAACGTATGCATTCCCGCATTTTCCAAAAACGGCGGTGTATTGGGGCGGACAAAACGCAAATCATACGTGACCACGTCCCCGTCCGTGCGCGATAAATACATACCGGGGGTAAGCGTATCGTGGTTAATTTGAAAACTGGCAATTTGTTTCATCACACAATTCCTCCTATCAAACCGTGTTGTTCCAAACACGTTCGCATAACGTCGGGCAATTCACTTTCAAACATAAGGGGTTTTCCGCTGGTAGGATGGTCAAACCGCATCGATGCACAATGCAACGCGTGGCGCGGCATAACCGTGTTGTCTGTGCCGTACATCGTATCCCCCGCAAGCGGATACCCGAGCCACGCCATATGCACCCGAATTTGGTGCGTCCGCCCCGTTTCCAGACGCAACCGCACAAGCGTTACCTCGCCGTCGGTTGCCAATGCTTCGTAATGCGTGCGGCTTTCTTTTCCGCCTTCCCCCACCTCACGCGTGATGCACGACCCCTCACGCACACGGATGGGTTGGTCGATCACGCCGCTTCCGTGCAACTCGCCCAACACAATGGCCAAATATTCTTTTTGCGGTTTTTGCATCAACGCAAAGGCCACATGGGCGTTTTTCGCCGCAAGCAACAAACCGCTTGTATTACGGTCAAGACGGTTAACAGGGCGAAACGAAAGCGGTGTGCCTTGCCGTTCATAATACCCTACCACTGCATTGGCAAGGGTCGGTTCCGGTTTTCCGGCAGAAGGATGTACCGCAAGATACGGCGGTTTATCAATCACCAACACCGCCTCGTCCTCGTACACCACACAAAGCGGCAAGTCGATGCCCTCAATGTGCACCTCATCACACGGCGGGCATAACACCAGCGTTTCTCCCGCAAAAAGACGGTCAATGGTGCGTCGGCGCTCGCCGTTCACGGTGATACCGTCCTCTTTAAATTTGAGGCGCACCACCATACGAGCCGACATACCAAGCCCACGGCGCAAAAACGTTTGCACGGTTGTCCCGTCGTATTCCGCCGACACGGTATACACCCACCGTTCCATTGTTTCACCCCATTTTCTGCGCTCATTATAGTGGATTTCCCCGAAAAAAGCAAGTTTTACAAAAGTTCTTGTAATTTTGATAAAATCTGTTAAAATAGAGTCTGTATTATGGTAAGGAGGTCCGCCTCAATGGAAAATAAAAAATTTTACATCACCACCGCCATTGCTTACACCTCGCGCAAACCGCACATCGGCAACGCGTACGATATCGTGCTGGCCGATATGATCGCGCGGTACAAGCGAATGCAAGGGTTTGATGTTCACTTTTTAACGGGATCTGACGAACACGGCCAAAAAATTCAGGAAGCCGCACAAGAAAAAGGTATTTCGCCCAAAGAATACGTGGATGCCGTGTCGGACGAGATTAAAATGGTGTGGGACAAAGTGGGTGCCTCGCACAACCGTTTTATCCGCACCACCGATGCCGACCACGAAGCCGCTGTCAGTGCGATTTTTAAAAAGTTGTACGAACAAGGCGACATTTACAAGAGCGAATACGAAGGCAAGTACTGCGTGCCGTGCGAATCGTTTTTCACGCCTTCGCAACTGGTAGACGGCAAATGCCCCGATTGCGGGCGCGAGGTGACCGACGCAAAAGAAGAAGCGTATTTTCTCCGTTTGTCGAAATATCAAGACCGTTTGATCGAATATTACGAACAACACCCCGAATTTATCCAACCCGAATCGCGCCGCAACGAGATGATGAACAACTTCCTCAAGAAGGGGTTATCCGATCTGTGCGTGTCCCGTTCGTCGTTCAGTTGGGGTGTGCCCGTAGAGTTTGATGACAAACACGTCATCTACGTTTGGATCGACGCACTTTCCAACTACATCACGGGTTTGGGCTATCATCCCGACGGTAACAACGGCGAATTGTTTGACAAATATTGGCCCGCTGACCTGCACGTCATCGGCAAAGACATCGTGCGTTTCCACACCATCTATTGGCCCATCATTTTGATGGCACTCGGTCTGCCGTTGCCCAAACAAGTGCTCGGCCATCCGTGGGTGTTATCGGGCGAGGATAAAATGAGCAAATCCAAAGGCAACGTGTTGTATGCCGACGAATTGGCCGACCGTTTCGGCAAAGATGCCGTGCGGTACTACCTGTTGTCGGAAATCCCGTTTGCACAAGACGGCACCATCACGTACGAGATGTTTATCAACCGCTACAACGCCGATTTGGCAAACACGCTGGGTAACCTGATCAACCGCAGCATTGCGATGACCAACAAGTATTTTGGCGGCACCGTGCGCAAAACGGCCATTACCGGCAGCGAGTTTGACGGTGAACTTATCACCGCCGCCGCGGATATGGTGAAGCGCTACACCGCGCTGATGGACACGTGGCACAACGCCGAGGCGGTAGACGCGGTGATGGCCTTTGCCAAACGTTGCAACAAATATATTGACGAAACCGCCCCCTGGGCCATGGCCAAAAACGAGGCTGACCGCGACAGGCTGGAAACGGTGCTTTACAATCTGCTTGAAAGCATCCGTTTGCTCATCGCTTGCCTCTCGCCCATTCTTCCCGACACAACAGCCGCGGTGCTCACGCAAATGGGCTTGTCCAACCAAGCCATCGCGTTTGATTCGCTTGCCTTCGGCAAGACCGATGCCTTTACGGTAGGGACTCCTTCCCCGTTGTTTGCACGCATTGATCTCGAAAAAACGCTTGCGGAAATTGCGGCAGAACAAGAAACCAAAACACAAGAACAAGCGCAGCCCGAAGGCGTTGCCTTCTTGGACGAGATCACCATTGACACGTTTGCCGCCATAGATTTGCGCGTGGCCAAAATTGTGGACTGCGAGCCGATCAAAAAGGCGAAAAAGTTGTTAAAACTCACGTTGGATGACGGCAGCGGAACCCTGCGCACGGTGGCTTCGGGCATTGCGCTTTGGTACACACCCGAAGAACTGAAAGGCCGTTCGGTCATGGTGGTAGCGAACCTGAAACCCGCCGTTCTGTGCGGTGTGGAAAGCCGCGGTATGATTTTGGCAGCGGATGACGGCGACGCAGCCAAAGTCCTCTTCGTGGACGGTTTAAAACCCGGAAGCAAAGTACGATAATACGGATAAAGAGGGCACGCTCCCGTGCCCTCTTTTTTGTGAGGTAACCTATGATTTTTGATTCACACGCCCATTATTTAAGCAGTGCCTTTGATGAAGACCGCGAGGTGCTGCTCTCACATTTATTTCAAACCACCATATGCGGCATCATCGAGGGGGGCACCACGGTTGCCGATTCTCGCAAGGCGTTGACACTGGCCGAACAATATCCGTCGTTATGGGCGGCGGTGGGCATCCATCCGCAGGAAATACGCGATTTTTCCGAAACGGATATCGACGAATTACGCATACTTTCGACCCATCCAAAGGCGGTTGCCATCGGAGAGATTGGGTTGGATTATCATTACAACGACGGCCCCTCACGTGAGATACAACACCGCGTATTCCGCGAACAGTTGGCGTTGGCCAAAGACGTATCGTTGCCCGTTGTGATTCACGACCGCGACGCGCACGAGGATACGCTGTCCCTTTTAAAACAATTCCGTCCTATCGGGGTGGTGCATTGTTTCTCAGGCAGTGTGGAAATGGCACGCGAGATCGTAAAGTTGGGAATGTACATCGGCATCGGCGGTGTGGTAACGTTTAAAAATGCGCGCAAGTTGGTAGAAGTGGCCAAAGAGTTGCCGCTTGACCGCTTGCTACTTGAAACCGATGCCCCCTACCTCGCCCCCGTGCCCTTGCGCGGAGAACGGTGTGACTCTTCCATGATCCTGCACACTGCCGCTACCCTTGCTGCTCTACGCGGTTTGACCACACAGGAGATCCTGTCCGTTGCCGAAGAAAACGCGCGCCGTTTATTTGCGTTGTAAAAAATTTCCCAAAACCCCTTGACAACCGGCAAGGGGTTTGTTATGATATAGGTGTACTACTCGCAATAGTACACCTATCACAGTCATTTTTCCGAAAGGAGGTACGGTATGTTTCGTATTGATCCCCTGTCGCGCCAACCGGTGTATGAACAACTCATCGACCAGCTCGAACGCCTGGTATTGCTTGATCTGCTTTTAGCAGATTCGCAGTTGCCGTCGGTACGCAGTTTGTCGTTGGAACTCTCTATCAATCCCAACACCATTCAAAAGGCCTATTCCGAACTGGATAACCGCGGTATCATTTATTCGGTTCCGGGCATCGGTTGCTTTGTTTCACAAAGTGCCAAAACAATACTTACGGAATTGAAGCGCAAAAAGTTGACGAACTTGCAAGCGCTTGCATCCGAATTGGCCATGGCAGGCATACCCAAAGAGGAAATTCTCGACTGTATTGAAACTGCTTATTCCAAAGGAGGGACATCTTGTGATTAACGCGCAAAACCTAACCAAACGGTTTGACGATTTTGTCGCCCTCGATCATCTAACCTGCACCATCCCCCAAGGCTGTATCTACGGTATGGTGGGCTCCAACGGTGCAGGCAAATCCACCTTTTTGCGTATTCTCACCGGCGTATACCGCGCGGAAGAAGGCACGGTGGAGATCGACGGTGCTCCCGTATACGAAAATCCCGCTGTAAAACAAACCATCGCCTACGTGCCGGACACGTTGTATTTTTTGGCCGGAGCCACGATGGAACGCATGGCGTATCTATATCGCGCCATTCATCCCGATTTCGATTTTGAACGCTTTTATAAGCTGACGAAATCGTTCGGTTTGAACCCCAAAAAGCCCGTAAACACCTTTTCCAAAGGTATGAAACGACAGGCCGCCACCATTTTGGCACTTTCGGCAAAACCGCAATACATTTTCTTTGACGAAACGTTTGACGGGCTGGACCCCGTGATGCGTACCGTGGTGAAAAACCTCATTTGTGAAGACGTGTTGGAGAGGCAAGCCACCGCCATCATCACCTCTCACTCCTTGCGTGAACTGGAAGACACGTGTGATCAACTGGCCTTGTTGCACAAAGGCGGTTTGGTGTTGGAAAGTGACGTGCAGAACTTGAAAACATCCTTATTCAAGGTGCAAATCGCCTTTACACACGAATTTTCCCAAACCGATTTTGAAGGCATCGAGATGTTGCAATTTACCAAACGCGGCTCGGTTGCCAACCTCATTGTGCGCGGTGACCGTGACGAAACGGTGGCTCGCCTGCAGGCAATGGCTCCCGTTTTGTTGGATGTGCTGCCTTTGTCGTTGGAAGAAGTGTTCACCTATGAGATGGAAGCCCTCGGCTATACATCCGACGTGTTGGAGGTGTAACAAATGAAAAAAACGTGGTTTGACGTTCGTTTATACGTCGACGGACTGAAACAACTGAAATTGATGGGTATTTTGTTTACCCTTGTCACCTCGGTGGTGGCGGTAGCGATCCCCGTGATGGAACAATTGGACTACCTTTCCTATCGCGCCGACGACTATATCCCCACACCGGATACGGTGGACGCTTGGCAAATGAACCCCCTCATCATCTTGCTGTTTTGCGTGTTCGCGCCCTTGATGACGCTGTATCTCTTTTCCTTTTTAAATAAGCGGGAATCGTCAGATTTTTATCACGCCATTCCTGCCACGCGGCAATGCCTGTTTTTCAGTTTCTTTGCCGCGGTAATGACGTGGTTGCTCGGCATTTTGGTTGTTTCCAATGCAGCGGCGGTCATCACTTACGGTCTCTTACCCCACCTTTTTCTCCTTAACCTTACCAGCGTTTTCCTCACCGCCTTCACTTGCCTAGCGGGTGCGTGGTTTGTGGCTGCCTGTGTGGCCATTGCCACCGCTATCAGCGGCACCGTTGTGGTAAACTTACTGATCGCGCTCATTCTCATTTTCTTCCCCCGTGTTCTTTTGTTAATGACCGTTGCCAATATCCAAAGCGTATTTCCTTTGGTGCAGGGCGTTGATTTTGTTCCCATTCTCAGCGCCCAATACAACGTGCCGGTCGGATTTGTATTCGGGATCTTCGAAGGATCGCCCGGCATACCGCTCACGATGTGGCAAAGCGGCGTTTACACATTGGTTATCGCACTGCTTTATACCGCCATCGCGGTGTGGTTGTTTGTGCGCCGCCGCAGTGAAGCCGCCGGTCACTCCGCGCCCAGCAAAAAATTGCAAGGGTTCTTCCGTTTTTTGGTGGGCTTTGTGATCAGTTCGGTTGCCACCTTTGGGTTATCCTCTTTGCTCACCGACCCGCATTATACTTGGAGTTTGGCGGATATCGGCAGCTTCGTGTTGGTATACGGCGCGGCCATTTTTGCCTTCCTCGTGTTCGAAGTGTTCTGCACACGCAAGTTCCGCGGTCTTCTCCGCAAAGGTGCCTCAACACTGCTGTTGTTGGTGATTGCCAACGTGGCTCTACTCGGCAGTATGTACGGCATTGGACGCACGTTGTTTCTCTACACCCCCGATGCCGATGATATTGAATCGGTGCGCATCGTCAGCGGGATCAACAGCAACTATACCTATCGCGGTGGTTCCCAAGAATATTTCTCCTCGCAAGCATCTCAACTGGAAATTGACGACCCCGAAATCAAAGAACTCGTCGCAAAGCAACTGAAACACACGGTGGGGCTGTTGGAAATCTCGCAACGCCGTTATTATGAGGAAGGGCAAAATGCTCAATACCTGACGGTTGCCATTGACAGTGGTGTTATCACCCGTTATCGCCGCATTTACGTTTACAAAGAAGACGTTGAGGCACTTTCCGATCGTCTATATGCGCAACCGGAATACCGCGAGATCTACACCACCTTGCCCGAAAGCATTTCCAGCATTGATCTGGAAAGTGACAAGTCTATGTGGATGCATTTTACGACAGATGAAGAATTGAACGACTTGTACGCTCTGGTAAAGAAAGAGTTTGCCGCCTTAGATTTTGAAACGCAGTATCAACTTGCCTCCAACTTGTACGGTGACACCGCGCCGCTTTCGACCTTATACATTCGGTTCTCCAAAGGCGGACAGTGGTATTATTTCAATTTGCCTGTCTATCAACGTATAATGCCGAAAACGGCCGATCAATTGATCAAACTGACCAACCGTTGTACCAATGCCGCCGACGGATTAAAGGTATTGGCCGAAGAAGCCTATGACCTGAATTGGTTGGAACTGCAATACTACAAAAACGGAACCGCCTCGAGCAACCACTATTATTGGGAATTGCAGAAAGATGCGGCATTACAAGCGCAAGTGGCCAACTGGTTAAAAACACTTCACTTGGCAAACGCCACCGAAAACGTGGATACGAGCAAGGTGTTCTTCTATCTTCGCGGCTCACTCCACCGCGAAGAAGACGACGGACGTGATCATTATTTCTATACGGAAGAAAACTATTGCTTTGCCGCCGACCCGAGCGGTGAAATGCCCACTTGGCTTGTCGAGTACTTGGCAGCGCAATCTGATATCCCTGCATCCGATGTCATCGTGTAAATTCCCCCTCATTTTTGTATTTCTCTCCCCGACAAAGCCCGTGCGCAAAGTGCACGGGCTTTGTCACATTGTGGGGAACAACCGCTCTTGATTTTATGCCAAACATTGGTTATAATGGAAGAAGAAATCAAAGGAGGTTGCTTATGAGTGTTTTAGAATTGTATGACCGTTGGGTGCAAAAAGCGGTGGATGATGCCGACCTGCAAGCAGAACTTGCACAAATAAACGGCAATGACGATGACATATACGATCGGTTTTATCGCGAACTGGAATTTGGCACTGCCGGTCTGCGCGGCATCATCGGTGCGGGCGATAACCGTATGAACATTTATACCGTGCGCAAAGCCACCCAAGGTTTGGCCGATTATCTGAATACCCGTTACACTTCGGCACACGTGGCCGTTGCATACGATTCGCGCATTAAGTCAGACCTGTTTGCCAAGGAAGCCTCCCGTGTGTTGGCCGCGAACGGCATTGCGGTTAGTTTGTATGCCGAGTTGCAACCCGTCCCCTTGCTCTCCTATACCGTGCGCAAACTCTCGTGCCAAGCGGGCATTATGGTCACGGCCAGCCACAACCCTGCCAAATACAACGGATATAAATGCTACGGTTCCGAAGGTTTCCAAATGACCGACGATGACGCGAATGCCGTTACCGAGTGTATTCGTCGCATTGATATGTTTGACGGCGTAAAACTGACGGATTTTGACCAAGCGGTAGCAAACGGCACCATCACCCTGCTTGATCAAACTCTGGTGGACACGTTTTTGGACGAAGTAGCCAAGCAACAAGTGCATCCCGGCATTTGCCAAAAGGCCGATTTGTCGGTCATTTACACCCCGTTAAACGGTGCCGGCAACAAGCCCGTCCGCGCGGCGCTTAACCGCATTGGCCTTGAAAAGGTAACCGTTGTTGCCGAACAGGAACTGCCCGACGGTAACTTCCCCACCGCCCCTTACCCGAACCCCGAAATTGAACAGGCGTTCACGCTTGCCCTTACACTTGCCGAAACGGTAAAGCCGGATCTGCTTCTCGCAACCGACCCCGACTGTGACCGCGTAGGCATCGCCGTCCCCAACGGTGACCGTTACGTATTGTTCACGGGAAACGAAACGGGGTGTTTGCTGCTCAACTACATTCTTTCCGGCCTTGCCGAGCAAGGGCGCCTGCCGCAAGATCCTGTCGTGGTCAAAACCATCGTTACTTCCAACCTCGCCACACGCATTGCGGAAAAATACGGATGCGAAATGCGTGAAGTTCTCACCGGATTTAAGTATATCGGCGAACAGATCGGCTTGCTGGAAGACGGAGGCCACCCCGAACGGTATTTGCTTGGCTTTGAAGAGAGTTACGGCTATTTGGCCGGCACCCACGCACGCGATAAGGATGCCGTTGTCGCCTCGATGCTGATCTGTGAAATGGCGGCCTATTACAAGAGCAAAGGACAGTCGCTCATCGACGTACTGAACGGCTTGTATGCCGAACACGGTGTCTACCGTCACCGCCTGGTGAACGTGCAGTTTGAAGGCGCCCAAGGGATGATTGCGATGGACAATTTGATGACGCGCCTTCGCAAAGAACCCCCCGTTGCCATTGCGGGGCTTCGTGTAACGGCTCGTACCGATTATCTGCAAAGTGTGCGCACCGATTGCGCAAATGGCACTACCACCGTCATTGATCTGCCAAAATCCAACGTACTGTCGTACGAACTGGAAGGCAATGCGGGACTGATCATTCGCCCCTCGGGAACGGAACCGAAAGTAAAAGGATACGTCACCGCCGCCGAAGCTACGGTGGAAGCCTCTGACGAGGTAGTAGCGCGCTTGTGTGAAGCCGCTAAAGCATTGATGAAATAAAAAAAGAAGGTCACTCGACAGTCGAGTGACCTTCTTTTTTACAATACAAGGCTAACATCACCGCTTGTGAGGTGACAAATACCATTTTCGGTTTGCACGACCAATGCACAGTCATCGTCAATACCAAGCACCGTCGCCGTTTCAATGGGACTGTCGTCCACGCTGAGCAATTGCACGGTTTTGCCATCTAAAAAACTGCGGTTTCGATAGTCTTCCAAAAAAGGTTTGTCTGTTAAGGCATCATAGTACGTTTCGAAATGATGCAAAATGAGGTTGCACAGATCCTCATGTTTTTCACACGGGGCATCGAACAACGCACCCGCTTTTTGCTGAATATCGGGTGGAAAACCGCCGACAGGCAATGAAAGATTCACCCCGATGCCGAGAATGGCATACACCGTTTCACTCCCGTTAAAAACACCTTCGGTGAGAATTCCCGCCACTTTTTTACCGCGATAGTACACATCGTTCACCCATTTTATCTGCATCGGCTCGCCTGTAAGGGCTTCCGCCGCACGG
>JAZULW010000081.1:0-8614 GCA_045603285.1 Acutalibacteraceae bacterium
CTTCGGTGTGTCCAGTATTCCCACATTGCTCGTGATGAAAGATGGCGAGATTGTAACTCAATCCGCGGGTGCTCGCCCCAAAGCGCAGATCCTAGCTATGTTAGATGACTGATAAAAGACCCGCCCGTCTGGGCGGTTCTTTGTTTTGGCGGAGAGTTAGGGTACTGTGCAGTGCGAGCAATTGTGCTCGTCTATGAGTTTCGGCACGAGCAAAAGGGCGGTGGAACGCGACGGCCTAAAAACACCGACACCGCGGTGTTTTTTGAACGGCCTTTCGAATCCCTAACTCACTCTTTTGAAGCAAAAAACCGCCCGTCTGGGCGGTTCTTTGTTTTGGCGGAGAGTTAGGGATTCGAACCCTAGGTACTTTCGTACACAGCATTTCGAGTGCTGCACCTTCGACCACTCGGACAACTCTCCGTGATTTACTGACAGTCACTTATTATACAAGACTTTTTTGTATTTGTCAACGAAAATTCTTCGATAAATATCGTGCTTAATTTCTCGGGGATGCGGATATACTAAAACGGGTGATGTCGTATGTCAAAATTGATACAGTTGCTTAACGTCAGCAAGGTATACCGAACGGCTGCCGGAGAGGTACGCGCATTGGATAACATCTCGTTGGATATTGAGCACGGTGAGTTTGTGGCCATTGTGGGACAGTCAGGGTCAGGAAAATCCACGCTGATGAACATTCTTGGGTGTTTGGATATTCCCAGTGGTGGAATTTACAAATTGAGCGGCCGCAATATGTCGCGTTGTTCGGCACTTGTTCAAGCGCGGGTGCGGGGGCGAGAAATCGGATTTGTGTTTCAAGGATTTCACTTGATTCCGTCGCTTTCGGCACTGGAAAACGTGGAATTGCCGCTCATTTATCGCAGTATTGGCCGTGAAGAGCGTATACATCGTGCAAAAGAAAGTTTGGCACGTGTCGGTCTTGCAGAGCGCATGCATCACCGTCCGTGTGAACTTTCGGGTGGGCAACAGCAACGGGTAGCGATCGCGCGCGCCATTGCAATGGCGCCACCGCTTATCTTGGCCGACGAACCGACGGGGAATTTGGATAGTCATTCGGGTGGTGAGATTATGAAAATGTTGCACGGATTAAACAGGGAGGGCCATACGGTTGTGCTCATCACACACGATAATGCCATTGCCCAAGCAGCAAGACGGCGCATTTGTATCCGCGATGGGAGGGTGTACACGTGAAACACGCCACTCCCATACGCCACATAACCGCCAAGACCGTTTTGCTTGCGTTTGTGATATCGTTTGCTGTTTTCGGTTCCGTGTTGATGATGGCCGCCCTTTCCAAAGGGCGAATTGAGGACGATTCTACCGAAACCGATGCCACCCTTGGTCGTGTACGCACGGCAGTATTGTTTTTTCGAAAAAACGTGGACGAATTAACGGGTGCGATCCTCCTTACGGTGGATGCGCGTCGCATGGAAATCACCGCTAGGGGGGTTTCGCCCGAAGAGGAGATCGATGGTCGCTCGTTACAAAACCTTTATAAGACCGGTTCTTTGTATGCGGCTACGCAACTTGCCGCGCAATACGGAACATCAGCGGACGGTGTTTTGTCGTTTTCGGTCAGTAACGTTGCCGCGTTTTTGGTATACGCGGGAGAACGGTTGTCACTTACGTTGCCGGAACAAGTGGGCATTCTCCCTGCCGGGGAATCCACCCTTACGCCGATGCAGGTTGCCGATGTGTTGCGGTATAAGAATTGGTCGAACGGCACTGCAGGGCAAGCGGATATCCATGCTGCGGTGGTGGCGGCGATTTTCAATCGATACTTAGTGAAAGACCGCGATTTGGAACGAGACTTTAAAAAAGTGACAGAATTGTGCGATGAACGACTGTATATTTCGCAATTTGAAGCGATAAAAGAGGAATTGTATGCGTTGGCGGAACAAAACAACGGTGCAATTGCTAAAACGGAGAGCACTCAATGAGTGCTCTCCGTTTTATATCAGCGTATACAATATCAGTGTTAAGGTGACACCAAGCGCGCTTCCCAGCAACAAAGATACAAGATACGAGGTAAGGTATTTCCTTCTGGCGCGTTTCAGTCCGCTGTGAGGAGATTGTTGCTGCAAAAAATGACGGGCCGCTGTATCCAGTTGTTGTGTGGAGAATTCGCGGCAAATGGGTCGAACCACCAAAAATACACGTTCAAAATAGGGGTTTTCGGTCTGCGTTATCTCCACAATCTGTCGACTGACACCTTTGAGCATTTGCCTCACTCCTTTGCTTTTTCAGTATGGTCCAAGTCGAAAAAATTATTCCATCTGCAAAGCAAATATAACTCTTTGTAAAATATTTCAAAAGGCGTCAAATGTGGAAAACTATGTTGAAAATGTTGACAAATCCCCATTTTAACGGGGTATTTTATTGTCACAGGTGGTCGAAAACCAAAATTTTTGACACAGTATTCCACAATTCTGCATACAAACTGTTGAATTTACTTTACAAAAATTCGACATAAAAAAACAAAGAAAGGCAATTGTTTTACGGTTACGGCTGACGACTCGAAAGGAACCACACGGCGCGCTCGACGGCATCCTTGGAGTTTCCCCAATCCGCATCGTCGCCGCCGTTGCGATAATCGAACATTTTACAGAAATGTGACACATCCGAGCGAAGATCGGTGCAGTATTTTTGAGAAAGAGCGGAAGCAGCTTTCACAAAATCGGTGCGATTTTTTTTGGAAACACAACGTTCCGCTGTTTGTGCAAGCAGGGCAAAGTGGGGGAGGCAGAGCGCTTCTTGTTCGTCAAACAACTGACGGAAATCGCGTTCGTTTTCCCACAAACGGCAAACCGTTGCGAGCATCCGCTCCATAGCCCAATCCACTTGCTTGCAAATGAAACACGTTTGTGTACGTTCCGTGGCCGTTTTGGCTTGCAGGGTGGCAGGTTTGCCAAGCACCGGCAACCCTTTGAATACCGCTTGCTCGATTTCTTCTAAATGGCTTTCTAAGATGAGAGCAACCCCCAAACGGTTTCGCTGCTTTAAAATCATACGGTAATGGTCAATGCAAAAACCGAGTTTGTTGGTTTCAATTCGCACATCGGGTTCCATCATAGCAGCACCGGTAATGTATTCTGCCATACGTTTTTCAAGCAGATCACGCATACGGCAGATGGGACAACCGTCTTTTGGTTCGAACACTTCGCTAATCGGAATACTGGTAATATCTTCACGCATTGCTGTCACGCTCCTTTTTTAGCAGTATACCAAAATATTAAAATAAGCACAAGATTTTTACAAAAAATTCAGGAAACCTCTTTAAAAATGAAAAGGAATGGTGTATAATATAGTGCAATTATAATTAGGAGGTCAACGCTATGCCCCTCGTAAACACCAAAGAAATGTTCAAGAAAGCCTATGAAGGCGGTTATGCCGTTGGTGCTTTCAACGTCAACAATATGGAAATCATGCAAGGTATTGTGGAAGCTTGCAAGGAACTCAATTCTCCCGTTATTTTGCAGGTGTCGGGTTCTGCGCGTAAATACGCTCACCACGCATACCTGTATCATATGGTGCTGGCTGCGGTGGAAGAAACCGGTTTGCCCATCGCGCTCCACCTCGACCATGGCTCCAGTTTTGAGCTGTGCAAAGACTGCATTGACGGCGGGTTTACGTCCGTTATGATCGACGGCTCGCATTTGCCGTATGAAGAAAACGTGGAACTTACCCGTAAAGTGGTAGAATATGCTCATGCCCACGGCGCTACCGTGGAGGGCGAACTCGGTCAACTTGCCGGTATTGAAGATGAAGTCAGTGTCGATTCCGACAAAGCGAGCTATACCGATCCGGCCCAAGTGCAAGATTTTGTTACCCGTACGGGTGTCGATTCCTTGGCCATCGCCATCGGTACCAGCCACGGTGCGTTCAAGTTCAAACCCGGCCAAAAACCGCAACTGCGCTTTGATATTCTCAAAGAGGTGATGGATCGTCTGCCCGGATTCCCGATCGTGTTGCACGGTGCTTCTTCGGTTTCGCAAGAACACGTGGCCATCGTGAATCAATTCGGCGGCAAAATGGCCGATGCCATCGGCATCCCGGAGGAAATGCTTCGCGAAGCGTCGTCTATGGCGGTTTGCAAGATCAATATGGACTCCGATCTGCGTTTGGCGATGAGCGCCGGTGTCCGCAAACACTTGGTGGAAAATCCCACCCACTTTGACCCCCGTCAATACTTGGGTGAGGGCCGCGCGTTTATCCAAGATGTGGTACGTCACAAAATCGAAAACGTGCTCGGCAGTGCCGACCGCGCTTAAGCGATTGTTTTCCTCCGCCTTCGGCTCGAAGGCGGGGTTTTTCTTTGGCAAAAACGCAAGGAACTCTTGACTTGTCGGGGATTTTCACCTATAATATAGGGTAATTCTATACACACGCGAAAGGAAGG
Source organism: Acutalibacteraceae bacterium (assembly GCA_045603285.1). Classification (GTDB taxonomy): domain Bacteria; phylum Bacillota; class Clostridia; order Oscillospirales; family Acutalibacteraceae; genus RGIG3009. Next base: position 4,421 of record JAZULW010000081.1, read on the forward strand.
CTGTCATCTATGGCATACTATTACAAAGAACCTGCACACACCTTTAATGAATACCTTCTCGTTCCGGGCTATTCCTCGGCGGAATGCATCCCTGCGAACGTTTCACTCAAAACGCCGCTTGTAAAATATAAAAAAGGGGAAGAACCGGCCATTTCTCTCAACATCCCGATGGTTTCTGCCATTATGCAGTCCGTATCGGGTGACCGTTTGGCGGTTGCTCTTGCCAAAGAAGGCGGTGTTTCGTTTATTTATGGTTCGCAGTCGATTGAAGACGAGGCTGCCATGGTCGCGCGTGTAAAAGCATTTAAAGCGGGTTTTGTGGTCAGCGATTCCAACATCCGCCCTGACCAAACCTTGGCGGATATCTTAGCGCTTAAAGAAAAAACCGGTCACTCTACCGTAGCGGTTACCGATAACGGCCTCGCGGGTGGCAAATTGCTCGGCATTGTCACCAGCCGTGACTACCGCGTCAGCCGTATGGACCGCGCTACCAAAGTGGAGGAATTTATGACTCCTTTCTCCTCGCTTGTGTACGCTTACGATGACGTTACCCTCAAGGAAGCGAATGACATTATTTGGGACCATAAATTGAATGCTCTTCCCGTCATCGACCGTGAGGGAAATCTCAAATATATGGTATTTCGCAAGGACTACGATTCCCATAAAGAAAACCCCAATGAATTGCTTGACAGCCAAAAACGTTACGTAGTTGGCGCGGGTATCAACACGCGCGACTATGAAGAGCGCATCCCCGCCCTCGTGGAAGCAGGGGCGGACGTGTTGTGTATCGACTCATCGGAAGGGTATTCCGAATGGCAAAAACGTACCATTGCGTTTGTTCGTGAAAAATACGGCGATACCGTGAAGATTGGTGCCGGCAACGTGGTTGACCGTGATGGTTTCCTCTTCTTGGCCGAATGCGGCGCGGATTTCATCAAAGTGGGTATCGGCGGTGGTTCCATCTGCATCACGCGTGAAACCAAAGGAATTGGCCGCGGACAAGCTACCGCGCTTATTGATGTGTGTGCCGCGCGTGATGAATATTATGAGAAAACCGGTGTGTACGTGCCCGTTTGTTCCGATGGCGGTATCGTGTACGACCATCATATGACTCTGGCACTCGCCATGGGCGCGGACTTCTTGATGCTTGGCCGCTACTTTGCCCGTTTTGACGAAAGCCCCACCAACAAACTCAACATCAACGGTACCTATGTAAAAGAGTATTGGGGCGAAGGTTCCAACCGCGCGCGCAACTGGATGCGTTACGATTTGGGCGGCGATAAAAAATTGTCGTTTGAAGAAGGCGTTGACTCTTACGTGCCGTATGCCGGTCCGCTGAAAGACAACGTGAATCTGTCGCTCAGCAAAGTGAAATCGACCATGTGCAACTGCGGTGCACTCACCATTGCCGAACTGCAAGAAAAAGCCAAGATCACCTTGGTATCGGCTGTGAGCATCGTGGAAGGCGGCGCACACGACGTTATTCGCAAGGAGTCTTCCGGCGACGCGAAATAATTTTCACAACAAAATCGGTCGGGGCTGTGGAGCGCCCGACCGATTTTTTAGGAGAATGCCTATGAATACACCGCTTCTCAGTATGATTATTCCCGTGTATAATGCACGCCGTTATCTTGCCGCATTGGTGGGGTCAATGTGTGCCCAAACCACCTTTGACTTTGAAGCCGTTTTTGTGGACGACGGCTCGGCAGACGGCTCTTATGAAGAATTGTGCCGCCTTACCCAAGACGTCCCGTTTTCGGTTATGCTTCATCGCCAGGAGAACCGCGGCGTCAGTGCCGCGCGCAATGTCGGTGCGTCGCTTGCCAAAGGGGATTATCTCTCCTTTGTGGATAGTGATGATGTGCTGCATCCACACTATGTGGCCACCCTTGCCGAGCAAACCAACGTCGATGTGGCGGTGTTTCGCTCTGTGCGCAAAACGAAGGGGGAGAGTTTATCTGCAAACGTCTACGAAGCGGCGATAACCACGCTTTCGTCGGCGGAGTTGCTCACGCGCTTTGTTGGAGATCCCACGGCCTTTAGTATGTGCAATGTGTTTGTTCGCCGCGCCTTTTACGTGGAAAACAATCTTGCGTTTCGAGAAGGGTACAAATACTACGAAGACTACGAACTGTTTTGCCGCACCGTGATGGCAGCAAAACACGTTACCATCGCCGAGCGCGAATTGTATTTTTACATTCAGCACGGCGATTCCGCAATGACGCGTTTTACGGTGGATCGCCTGTCGTGTATGCGCCTGATCGAGGCATTGCAACCGCAGATTCTCCCTCTTGTCCCCGCATTTCGGTTTTTGTTGCCGCGCCTCCACTGGTCGGTGATGTGGCAGGCGAGCGTAGCCTTTTCGCTTCGCGATGCGTGCCGCTTTGGGGAGATGACGGCAATGAAACAACACTTGCGTCCTCTTCGTGCCTACCCGGATCGCAAAGTCCGTCTTAGCAGTAAGCTGTTTCAACTGTCACCGCTGTTGTTTGTGCTGGCTGTTCGCCTTTTGAAACACGGTGCCCGTACAAAAAAAGCCGATCTGGCTCCGTTCATCGCGTATTGTCATACAAAATAAAAAAACGGCCTCGTTTCGAGGGCGGTTTTCGTTGGTGCCGGTGGCCGGACTCGAACCGGCACGGTGTCGCCACCGGTGGATTTTGAGTCCACTACGTCTGCCAATTCCATCACACCGGCACATTCAACGAACACGATTATACACCTGTTGCGGGCGGTTGTCAAGGAAAAATTACCGATATGTTGTGACTTTTCTTTTGAAAATCGTAAATTTTTTGTGTATTCCGAGAAATGAGTGTGGACAAAGCCCCTTTTATAATGTATAATGGCAATGTATTTTGTCAAGGAGGACGAAGAAGATGAACGTGACCAAAATTTTCAGCGTTGCCCTCGCGGCGCTTCTCTTGGTGGGTTGCTTGTTGATGGGCGGCTGCTCCACACCGGAGATCGCGATGGAGTATGGCGACAAACAATATACGATGGGCGATTATTTGGCATATGTGTATTCGGTTATGATGAACGACCAAAATGTCAGCAACTACGTGTACTATCTCGGTACCGATGCGTTAAAGGAAAAAATCGAATACCAAGAAGAGGAAGTGACGATGAAAGAGTACATCTTGCGCAGCGCACAAGATTCGATGCTCCGTCAACTTGCGACAGAGGAATTGCTGAAAGAAAACGGCCTTTCTTTAAACAGTGATAGACTGAAAGAAATCGAAAAAGATTTGGAAGAATTGGAACCCGATGGCTTTTTGCCGTTGGGCTTCACCAATGAACGCTATATCGCTTTGTATAAGGCGCTGAATTTGAACGAATATTCGTTGTTCTTCGGTTTGTACGATAAAGGCGGCAAACGGGAAGTGCCCGAAGCGGATATCCGCAAACATTTCGACGAGAACTATGCGAGTTTCAAAATCGTGGAACTTTCGCTTGTGAACAAAGATGAAAGCGAAAAGAGCGAAGCCGAAGTAAAGAAGATCGAAGCCCGTTTGCAGAAATATTTGGATGCGTTTAATGCCACCGGCAAAACCGGAGAAGATTTCGATAAGGCTGTCTACACTCCCTTTATGAAAGAGGAGGAAGAAGCCAGCAAAACGCAAACCACCGGTACCGGCACCACGACAACGACTGCCGCGACCACCACGACGGTAGCGACCACCACGACCACGGTTGCTTCCACCACGACCACATCTGCTTCCGGCACGACCACAACAACGACCGCCAACAACACGGACGACAAAAAGGAAGAAACCACCGAAAAGGTGCAAACAGCGGAACGTTACGATATGTTCAAAGACGAGTTTGGCGACGAAGAACTTTACAAAGCCATCAAAGAAGTCAAGATTGGCGAAGCCGCCATCAAAACCTACAAAAAGAACGGCTCCACCAAGACGATGGCGCTTATCTTCCGTATGGACCCTGAGGCGGAGCGCGATACCAAAGATGACAAAGGAAACGTTACCAAAGTTGATTATTACAAAGAAAATCGCGAATACGTTCTTGAAAATTTGAAGTTTGAAGAATACAACAAAGAAATTGAAAAGAAGATGGAAGAAATAGAGAAGAACGTTGTTCGAAACGAACGCGCGCTGAAAGCCCCTGACCTTAAAGAAATGATCTCGTTGATGTACGGGTATTGATGAAAAAGAAAACCGCGGAGAATTTTAAAATTCT
>JAZULW010000082.1:0-9827 GCA_045603285.1 Acutalibacteraceae bacterium
TCGAACGCGCGTTCGAGTGCCGGTGTTTTTTATAACAATGTTGCGCGCAATTCTTCGGGTGAGAGGGGAGAGAGAAAGGCGGGCGGAATATCGAAGATGGTTTTGCAACCATAGTCCCCTTTTTGGCCGAGTCGGTATGCGGCGCGTGCGCAAGCGAGCAATACGCTAGACGTAAACTCGGGGTTGGAATCAAGTTTCAGACGATATTCAATCAAATGCGCGTGTTCGCCGTGCTGCCCCGTTTTGCCCGTACGAATGACCATACCGCCGTGAGGGATCCCGCTGTGGTCACGGTCCAGTTCCTCTTTAGAAATAAAATGCACGATGGTATCGTAATCGGCAAAGTAGTGGGGCATCGTTTTGATTTCGGTTTCGATGCGTGCTTTGTCCGCACCGTCCGCGGTCACCACAAAACATTCACGCAAATGTTTTTGACGGGTTGTCAATACGGGGCTTATACCGCTTCGCACCGCTTCCAAGGCCTCTTCGCGCGGAATCGTGTATTGTTTCGCATCCACCACGCCTTCAATACGGCGAATGGCATCCGAATGGCCTTGGCTAACGCCCTTACCCCAGAACGTATAGTCGTGTCCGTCGGGCAAAACGGCGCCGGCATACAAGCGGTTCAACGAGAACATGCCGGGATCCCATCCGCAGGAGATCACCGCTACGTGACCGCCCGCCGTTGCCGCCGCATCCACCGCGGCAAAATGCTCGGGAATACGGGCGTGGGTATCAAAACTGTCCACCACATGAAAGAGCTTCGCATAATCGGGTGTTTGTTTGGGAAGGTCGGTCGCACTGCCGCCGCACAATACCAACACGTCAATTTTACCGACGAAATTTGGAATTTCCGCCACCGTATAAACGGGGGTGGCGGCATCCAATAACCGCACCGTTTCGGGGGGGCGGCGCGTAAATACGGCGGCGAGTGTCATATCGGGGTTTTGTTTCACGGCACATTCTATGCCGCGCCCGAGATTGCCGTAACCAACAATACCGATGCGAATGTTCATAGCAGGTCATCCTTTTCAAAAAACTACTTTTATTTTAGCAGAAAGTTTGCCTAATTACTACCCCTCTTTTGCAGAAAAGCAAATATTTTTCAAGTATCTTGGATTTTAACGGGAAGAATCCCATAATTCACGAGGTTTTTTGAAGATGGGACGAACAAAAATTTCAATGATTTTTCAATCTTTTGTGGTATAATGCCTATACGGGGAGGTGTCTCTATGAGGATTTTATTGGTGGAAGATGAAACAAGGATGGCGCAGGCGCTATGCGAGATACTCCGCCTTGAAAAATACGAAGTGGATCATTATGCGAGCGGCCCCGACGGTTTAGCCGCTATGGAGAGCAATATCTATGATATGGTGATTCTTGACGTAATGCTTCCCGAGATGAACGGATTTGAGATTGCCGGGCGAGCTCGCGCCAACGGCATTGCAACGCCGATACTGATGCTCACCGCAAAAGCAGAACTGGATGACAAGGTGACAGGCCTTGACAGCGGCGCGGATGATTATTTAACAAAACCGTTTATGACAAAAGAACTTCTTGCCCGTCTGCGTGCGCTTGGCAGACGAACGCTCGGAACGGCCGGTGGTGTGTTGTCCTATGGTGATATTACCCTTGACACAAGTACGCTGACACTATCCTGCGTTACCAATGGACAAAGTGTCAGACTGAGCGAAAAAGAATACCGCGTTCTGGAGTATTTGGTTGTTAACAGCGGTCAGATTCTTACCCGTGAGCAACTGGCGCTTAAGATTTGGGGATTCGAAAGCGATGCCGAATACAACAACGTCGAAGTGTATATGTCCTTTTGCCGTAAAAAACTGGCCTTTGTGGAAGCCAAAACCGAAATTAAAGCGGTGCGCGGGATAGGGTATGAATTGAGGTGTGAGGATGTTTAAGCGATCCAGAAGAAAAATTGTCGCCGCCATTATGTCCATCCTCGTGCTTTTGTGGGCGGGAACACTCGGTGTCATTTATACGTCCAGTTTTTTTGAGATGTCCAAACAAAACGAACAACTGCTGAAAGCTCACGCCGAAATGCACACTCTTCCGCAATCGATGAGCGGGATGAAACCGCCCGGCAGGCCATTTCCCGGCGGCAATCCCGGTTTTGCCGAATCACCGATGTTTCAATTGTCTACCTTTTATACCGTGGCGCTTTCTTATGACGGCGATGTTTTGGAAATAAAAAACGAGCCGCCAACGCTATACACCGATGACGAACTTGAGAAACTGGCACAGAATATTATAAAAAGCGGAAAGAACACCGGTGCAAAGGATAACCTCGCTTTTTACAAAACGGACAAAGAGGGATACACGTTGGTTGCCTTTAAGGACAACACCGTTATAAACGAAAGTGCCATGACCTTGTTTCGGTATACCCTTATTTTTGGCGCGCTTGCGTTGGTGTTGTTTTTCTTCCTGTCGGTATTTCTTGCAAAGAAGATCGTCAATCCTCTGGAAGAAAGCTACCATAAACAAAAGCAATTTATCTCCGATGCGGGTCACGAACTGAAAACACCGGTGTCAGTGGTCAGCGCCAACGCGGAACTGTTATCCAGAGAAATCGGGAGCAACCAATGGCTTGCCAACATTCAGTATGAAAACGAGCGAATGGGACTGTTGATCGGTCAACTTCTGGATCTGGCACGAACCGAGAATACAACACCGCAAATGGAACACATTGATTTCAGCCGTTTGGTCGCAGGAGAATCACTCCCGTTCGAAAGCGTTGCCTTTGAAAGAGGGCTTTTGCTGAATAGTACGATCGCCGACCATATTGCGGTGGAAGGCAACAGCACACAACTGAAGCAGATCGTATCGATTTTGTTGGATAATGCCATTCGCCACAGTAAGGGGCAAGGCGACGTGTATCTTGTGTTAACAAAGGAACATGGGTTTGCCAAACTGTCGGTCGTCAACAAAGGCGATGAAATACCCGCCGATCAACGCGAAAAGATCTTTGAACGTTTTTACCGTGTGGATACCGCCCGCACCGGCGAGGACAAACACTACGGCCTTGGGCTGGCGATTGCCAAAGCCATCGTGTCTTCGCACAAAGGAATGATAGAGGTATGTTGCGATAATGGGTTGGTGGAATTTCGCGTAAAGATCCCGATGCTGTAAACAAAATCAGGTGTTTCAATAAAACTTCAATCTTCCTCCTGTACAATGATGCCATTAACGTACAGGAGGGTTTGTATGGCCTTTCAAACCGTATTCAAACGATATGAACTGAAATATATGTTGACGTTGGAGCAAAAAGAAAAAGTGCTTACCGCGATAGCGCCCTATATGCAGCCCGATCCATATGGCAGAACCACGATTCGCAACTTGTATTACGATACCGATACCTATCTGTTAATTCGCCGTTCTATTGAAAAACCAACCTATAAGGAAAAATTACGGATTCGCAGTTACGGTCAGGCAACGGCCGACAGTAACGTGTTTGTGGAACTGAAAAAGAAATACAAACACGTGGTGTATAAGCGCCGTATATCGCTGCCGAATGAAACGGCAACGGAGTGGTTGTCGGGCGAGAGGCCTTTCCATCCGGATACGCAGATAGCGAATGAAATTGAGTATTTTCTCGGGTTTTACGGCACACTGCACCCCACCGTATTTCTTTCGTACGAGCGGGAAGCCTACTACGCCAATGATGGTTGTGATTTTCGTCTAACCTTTGACGATACGATCCTTTGCAGGCAAGAAGATCTGTCGCTTGAGTCGAAGGTGTATGGTGCATCGATTCTTCCGAAAGGAATGGTGTTGATGGAGATAAAATGTGCCGGCGGTATTCCGCTGTGGCTTACACAGGAGTTGTCGAAAGAAAAGATATACAAAACATCCTTTTCCAAATATGGAACAGCGTATAAGATGCTCATTTTTCCGCAGATCCACATAACAAACACACATACGACGTTGGAGGTAACCGCAAATGCTTGACAATGTGTTTAAAGGCTTATTCGATACCGATTTCACAACGGTCATCACCGTAACCGATTTTATGGCCTGTTTGGGAGTCTCTTTCGTTATCGGTGTTCTGATGGCTTTTGCCTATATGTACCGCGCTCGTTATACAAAAAGTTTTGTTGTCACACTAACGCTGTTGCCGGCGGTTGTCTGCGTTGTCATTATGATGGTAAACGGTAATGTGGGAACGGGTGTGGCGGTGGCAGGAGCGTTCAGTCTGGTTCGTTTTCGTTCTGCTCCCGGTACAGCAAAGGAAATTTGCACCTTATTCTTGGCAATGGGCGCCGGTTTGATAGTCGGTATGGGTTATCTTGGGTTTGCGTTATTGTTTACCGTTGTGATGTGCCTATTGTTCGTGCTTTGTAACCGTCTTGACTTTGGTACAAAGAAAAATGCCGCCTTTAAAACGGTTACGATCACCATCCCCGAAGATTTGGATTATTCGGATATTTTTGAGGATCTCTTCTGTGAGTTTACGCTCTCGCACGACCTTGTTCGTGTGAAGAGCACCAATATGGGAAGTATGTTTAAACTTACATACGATGTTGTGCTTCGTGATGCGACCCGTGAGAAAGAATTTATCGATAAGGTCCGTTGCCGAAACGGGAATCTTGAAATTGTGGTATCCAAACAGGCAACCGTTGGAACGGAATTGTGAGAGGAGAGTCGGGATGAAGAAAATCTTCGTTTTCCTTTTCGGTCTGGCCCTTGCGCTTGGTATGTTTGCGGGTTGCGGTTTGAAAGAATCGCCAAACGATATCAACGCCAATGAAAATGCTACCGACCAAACGGCTGACGACAGCGAACCTGTAAAAGTCGATTTTTCGAAAACCGAGGCGGATATGTTTACCGAACGGGATAACAACATCAAGTACGATGACAGCACTGCCGTTACCGTTGAACTGAACGATAAAAAAAGTGTCGCCAGTTCCGATAGTGTGAAAATATCCGGTTCCATTGTCACCATTACCGAAGAAGCAACCTATATTATCTCGGGTGAATTGAGTGACGGTATGTTGATCGTCAATGCGCCGGACACCGCGAAACTCCAACTGGTTTTTAACGGCGTAACGGTCACAAGCAAAACCTCGGCGGCATTGTATGTGTTAGAAGCGGATAAAGTATTTGTCACGCTCGCCGAAGGCTCGACCAATACGCTGGCTAACGGCGGCAGTTTCGTAGCCATAGACGATAACAATATTGATGCGGCACTGTTTTCAAAGCAAGACCTGACGTTAAACGGAACGGGTTCGTTAACGGTCACCTCTCCCGTCGGACACGGGATCGTTTGTAAAGACGACCTGGTGATTACAGGCGGCTCGTACACCATAAATTCCGCTTTTCACGGTGTGGATGCCAACGACAGTGTGAGAATTGCCAACGCCGTATTGACCATTGACGCCGGAAAGGATGCGATCCATTCCGAGAACAACGACGATGCCTCGCGTGGGTTTGTGTATATGGCGAGTGGCACTGTCCAAGCAGAAGCCGAAGGCGATGGCATTTCCGCCGGTGCTTATCTGCAGATTGCGGGTGGTACGATTGATCTTCTTGTCGGCGGAGGAAGCGAAAACGGAAGCAAAAAACAGTCCGACTCTTTCGGCGGGTTTATGGGAGGCGGAAAACCGCGATATGCGGACCCTTCGGCTACGGAAACCGACGGGGGGAACGGCACCAGTATGAAAGGCTTGAAAGCCGCAAACAGCCTGCTTGTTTCAGGAGGAACCATTACGATAAACTCTGCCGATGACTCGCTACACTCGAACGTTTCCGTGTTCATTAACGGCGGAACGTTTACACTGGCATCGGGCGACGATGCCATTCATGCCGAAGAAGAGTTAACCGTAACCGCAGGCAACATCGACATTTCGGAGAGCTACGAAGGGCTGGAAGCGTTACACATTCTTGTGCAAGGCGGCGACATCAAACTGGTAGCGCGTGATGACGGCCTTAATGCGGCGGGCGGAACCGACCAAAACGGCACGACAGGCGGCCGTGACGGTATGTTCGGCGGCGGAATGGGGGGCGGCCACGGCGGTATGTCCGCCCGGTCAAACGGCAGCATTCGCATTTCTGACGGAACGCTGTATATCCGCGCCTCGGGTGATGGTATTGATGCCAACGGCACCGTGGAGATATCCGGCGGACAGACAACGGTGGTCGGCCCCACGCAAGGCGATACGGCCACACTCGATTACGATACAAGCGCGGTGATAACGGGCGGTACGTTTATGGGGACCGGCGCTTCCGGTATGGCACAGACCTTCAGTTCTTCCGAACAAGGTGTTGTTGCCGTGCGTGTCGGCAATCAGTCGGCGGGAACACCCATCGTATTGAAAAATGCAAAGGGCGATACGCTCATAACGCACACACCGGAATTGGACTTCGCCGTTCTCATTTTGTCTTCTCCCGAACTCGTAAAAGGGGAAACGTATTCCGTTGTTGTCGGTTCGGAGTCGGGTGAGTTTGAAGCCAATTAGGAAGGCAGAGTCGGGATCGTTTTCCCATCTGCTGTCGTGTCCCTCCAAAACGAAACACCCCCGCTATGCGGGGGTGTTGTTCTATCAAAAAGGTCAGCGCCCTGATAAAAGGTTTTGCAGATGTGCCATACACGCACCTGTCGGTTCGTTGAGATGCCCGAAAGGGAAAGGAATCCCCATGGTGTCGTATTTTACTTGACACAACTTGCGAAAGGGCAAGAGTTCCACGTTGTCCACGTTGGGGTGTGTTTCGGCCAACTGTTTCAAAGCCAATACGCTGTCTTTCGTATCGTTTACGGTCGGGATAATGACTTGGCGCAACGTGGTGGGAATCTGTTTGCGGCATAACAAGTCCAAAAAGGCAAGCGGCCCGTAAAGAGACGTGCCTACATAGGCGCGGTAATCCTCGTCGCGGGTGTACTTAATGTCAAGCAACACGCGGTCGGTCACGTCAAGCAGAGAACAGATTTCATCTGTCAAGAGGCAACCGGAGGTGTCCAAACAGGTGTGCAACCCCTGCTCGTGGCAAAGCGAGAAAAACTCGTGCACAAAAGCGGCCTGTAACAATGGCTCACCGCCCGATACCGTCACACCGCCTTTGTCGCCAAAATATTCGCGAAAGCGCAAAGCGCGGGAAACCAATTCATCGGGCGAGTAAGGTGTACCGCCGTCAAGCGCCCACGTGTCGGGATTGTGACAACAGTGGCATCGCAACGGGCATCCTTGCAAAAAGACCACAAACCGAACCCCGGGGCCGTCCAGCGTGCCCATGCTTTGCAGAGAATGGACACGGCCGAGTTGTGTTTGTTTCGTCATATCGTTTCGTGGAAGGTGCGGCTGATGACCTCGCGTTGTTGTTCACGCGACAACTTGTTAAAGTTGACCGCATACCCCGAAACACGAATGGTCAAGTTGGGATAGTCTTCGGGATTTTCGTAAGCCTTCATCAAGGTTTCACGGTTGAGCACGTTCACGTTGATGTGGTGTGCCTTTTTGGTAAAATAACCGTCCAAAATCTGCACCAAATTGTGGATGCGTTCTTCCTCAGTGCGGCCGAGCGCCTCAGGCGTAATAGAGAAAGTGTTGGAAATGCCGTCACGGCAATCGTCGTAACTGATCTTGGCTACCGAGTTGAGAGAGGCAAGGGCACCGTTTTCTTCGCGGTTGTGCATGGGGTTGGCACCGGGGGCAAAGGGCGCAAAGGCTTCGCGCCCGTCGGGAGTGGCGCCCGTGTTTTTTCCGTACATCACGTTGGACGTGATGGTCAGCACCGAAAGCGTGTGAATGGCGTTGCGGTAGGTGGGTGTTTTGCGCAATTCGGTAATCATACGGTGCGTCATATCTTTGGCAATCAAGTCCACGCGATCGTCGTCATTGCCGAATTTCGGGAAATCGCCCACCGTGTTAAAGTCTACAATGAAGCCGTTTTCGTCTTTGATGGGATGCACCTGTGCGTATTTGATGGCACTGAGCGAGTCTGCCACCACCGACAACCCCGCAATGCCGAACGCCATAAAACGGTCCACAGAAGTGTCGTGCAAAGCCATCTGACTCTTTTCGTACGCGTACTTGTCGTGCATATAATGGATGATGTTCATCGTGTTCACATACAGACGGCTCAACCACGGGATATACACGCCCAGGCGCGCCACCACTTCATCAAAATCAAGCACGTCGCCTTCCATCACCGGCATTTGCGGGCCGATGTGCATTTGGCTGGTGGTGTCATACCCGCCGTTGATAGCGATCAACAACAGTTTGGCAAGGTTGCACCGTGCACCGAAGAATTGCATCTGCTTGCCCACTTTCATCGCGGATACGCAACACGCGATGGCATAATCGTCCCCGTAATGAGGACGCATCACGTCGTCGTCTTCGTATTGAATGGAATCGGTGTCGGCCGATACTTTGGCGCAGAATTTTTTAAAGTTTTCGGGCAACGCCGTGGACCACAACACCGTGAGGTTGGGTTCGGGAGCCGAGCCGAGCGTATACAGCGTGTTGAGCATGCGGAAACTGCTTTTGGTCACAAGCGTGCGCCCGTCCTCGCCCATACCGCCTACCACTTCGGTGATCCACATGGGGTCGCCGCCAAACAGTTCGTTGTATTCGGGGGTGCGCAAGTGACGCGCAATGCGCAATTTCATCACGAAATCGTCCATCAGTTCTTGGGCACCTTCTTCGGTAAGGGTGCCGTTTTGAATATCGCGCTCAATGTAAATGTCAAAGAACGTGCTCACGCGGCCGAGCGACATAGCGGCGCCGTTTTGCTCTTTAATGGCGGCCAAATATCCAAAATAGGTCCATTGAATGGCTTCGCGCGCATTTTTGGCGGGTTCGCTGATATCAAACCCGTACAGAGCCGCCATCTCTTTCATATACCCAAGGAACGTGATTTGTTGGAACAACTCTTCGTCCAAACGGATGGTATCCGCATCAAACGCGTGTTCGGCAAGGGCTTTTTTGTCTTTTTTCTTTTCTTCAATCAAGCGGTCAATGCCGTACAACGCCACACGGCGATAATCGCCAATGATACGGCCGCGGCCGTAGGCATCAGGAAGCCCCGTGATAATATGGCATTTACGCGCAGCGCGCATCTCGTCGGTATAGGCACGGAACACGCCATCGTTATGGGTGGTGCGGAAGCGGAATTCTTCTTCCACTTTCGGGCTGAGTTTGTAGCCGTATGCTTCGCACGCTTGCCGCACCATCCGCATACCGCCAAACGGGTTGACACTGCGTTTCAGCGGACGGTTGGTCTGCATACCCACGATGATCTCGTTTTCTTTATCAATATACCCCGGAGAAAAACTGGTGAGTGACGATACGGTGGCGGTATCGATATCCAATACACCGCCGAACTGTCGCTCAAGCGCCAGCAAGTTTTGCAATTTTTTCATAACGGTATTGGTACGGGCGGTGGCGCTCGCCAAAAAAGCCGCGTCACCCGTGTAGGGGGCGTAGTTTGTTTGAATAAAATCGCGCACGTTGATTTCGTCCTGCCAAGCACCGGCAACAAATCCGTTCCAATTGGCGTGCATCATAATATATCCTCCTCGAAACAAAAAGGGCAAACCGACTTTCAAAATCGGTTTGCCCAGACGGTCGGCATTCACAAATCCCAAAAGCGAGAATTGTACGTTTGCAATCCCCCGCGGTGCTCCGCGTTATCCGTCAGTCATGCAAACGGCATAAAATTGTATTTCCATTGTAAAACAAGATGTGGTGTTTGTCAAGTCAAATATACACAAAAAATAGTGGAAAGCACCGCGATTCTCTTTGGATTGACAAAAAATGGGTAGAGTGGTACACTGACAGCGAGGTGAACATAATGTCAAATCAATCACTCACGCGCAG
>JAZULW010000083.1:0-8527 GCA_045603285.1 Acutalibacteraceae bacterium
CATGGCTACGATCCGACTTATCCTTCGCCGTATCGGGTGTGCGCGATGTATCTCGAGTTTCACGAGCGACAAACGCTGTACGACCGCATTGGCCGCCGCGCCGCTGCTATGGTGGAGGCAGGTGTGTTGGAGGAGGCGCGGCAGCTTCGGGAACACAGCGGTGCCGAAACGGTGGCGCAAGCCATCGGGTACAAAGAATGGTATCCCTATTTTGATGGGCATTGCTCGTTTGAACAAGCGCTCGAAGAACTGTGCCGCGCTACGCGCCACTATGCCAAACGGCAGTTATCGTGGTTCCGTAATCGCGGCGGTTTTGTGCCGTTGTATGTGGACGGTGATACGCCGATAGTTGATCTTGCGACCGCGCAAGTAAAACAATTTTTAGAAAAGGAGGCTCACGTATGAACAACGTACTCAAACGCGTGCTGTTGTTTGCCGCGGCTTTGTTTTTGCTGGCGTATGTGGGCTTTCACGTGTATAATGGTTTTGCCAAAGATATCGTTACCGCCACGGTGGAACGCGCTACCGCCTACCAAACGGTGGACACCACGGGGCTTGTGTTCCGCAACGAAACCGTGATCGAAACGGGGGCACAAGGGTATTTCTTCTACACGGTGGCAGACGGCAACCGCGTGGCGAAGAACGGGACCATTGCCGATGTGTATCCCACCATGCAAGATGCCTTGTGCCAACAAGAACTCAACACGCTGAATGCAGAGATTGATACGTTGGTGTCCATCAACGCGCAGGGTACGACCAACCGCGCCAATCTGTCCAGTATTAACCAACAGATAAACGAAACGTGGCTTAACACCTCCAAAGCGGCTGCGCTTGGTTCGTTTTCCCGGATGAAAGATTATGGCAGCAAACTGCAAGCCTTACTCAACAAAAAACAACTCACGGTGGGGAAAGAAGCCAATTTTGAGGCACGCATCAACCAACTGAAAGCCAAACGCGATGAACTTTCCGATTCGTTTGCGAAAGCAACGGATACGGTTCTTTCACCCGTTGCGGGCTATTTCATCAGTAGTGTTGACGGGTTTGAGCAACTACTCACCACCAAGCAGATCACCAATTTGTCGGTAGACGAATTGCAGCAGTATCTCAGCACCGATCCTACCCCCAAGGGCGAGAATATCGGCAAGGTGGTGGGCGACTACGAATGGTATTTAACGTGCGTGGTACCGCTGGCGGATACCACTTTCATCAAAAAAGGGCTTACCGTAACGGTGTGTTTGCCGTTTGTGACGGACGCCACCATCCCTGCTACGGTGGAAGCAGTCAACAAAGGCAAAGGCGATATGGCGGCGGTGGTGTTGCGGTGCACCCATATGTCCAGCGCGTTGTCGTCCATTCGCAAAGAACAGGTCGAACTGCGCATTACCGCATACGACGGATTGTATATCCCCGACAGTGCCGTCCATTTTGACGGAAATCAGAACGCGGGCGTGTTTGTCCAAAAAGGCAACGTGTTGTCTTTCCGTCGCATCCACGTACTGTATCACGATGAAGAGGAACGCTTTTCCGTCAGTAAAATTACCGATGACGCGTCCTACGTGCAGTTGTACGATAAAATCGTTACCGAAGGAGAGGATCTGTATGACGGAAAACTGGTCCGTTGATGCCGCGCGTGTACGCGACAACCTGTTGCGTATAGAAGAGGAGATTCAAAACGCGTGTGTTGCCGCCGGCCGCCGTCGGGAGGAGGTTACGCTGATGGCGGTTACCAAAACGGTGGCACCCGATCTCATCAACGTGGCATTGGACAACGGCATTCGTTGCATCGGCGAAAACCGTGTGCAGGAATATCTCGGCAAGCGGGATGCGTTACACTTGGAGGGGGTAACGCGGTGCCTGATCGGGCATTTGCAAACCAACAAAGTGCGCCACATTGTCGGCGAGGTAGACCGCATTGAATCGGTAGACAGCGTGCACTTAGCTCAAGCCATTTCGGATACGTCGCTCAAGCGGATCGGAAAACCCACCGACGTACTCGTGGAAATCAACATCGGCAATGAAGATTCCAAATCGGGTATTGCCGCTGAAACGCTTGAGGAGTTTTTGGACGAAATTTCGTCTTTACAGGGCATTCGGGTGCGCGGTTTGATGGCAATTCCCCCGATTTTACACAAAGAAAGTGAAAAAAGAGCAATTTTTTCGCAAATGCACAAACTGTTTATTGACATTGGCGGCAAAATTGTAGATAATATAAGTATGGATATACTGTCGATGGGTATGTCCTCGGATTATGTAGAGGCCGTGCTGGAAGGCTCCACGCAGGTGCGTGTCGGTTCGGCTATTTTCGGCGAAAGACATTCCTAATTTTCATTATAGTAGGAGGAACAACTTATGGGACTCATTGAAAAATTGCAAGGGCTTATCGGCGATCCGGACGATTTGATGGATGCGGCGGATGAAACCGCCACGGATTTCGTGTCTCGCACACCCGAACGCAGTGTGGATACCGACAACAAACGCAACAACAAAGTCGTCAACATTCACGCAACGGCACAGTTGCAAGTGGTGCTCGTAAAACCCGAGCGTTTTGACGATGCGACCGCCGTGGCAGACCATCTCAATGCCAAACGCACCGTCGTGCTCAATTTGGAATCCTGCAACAAAGACGTGGCGCGCCGCGTGCTCGATTTCCTCAGCGGTGTGGCGTATGCCAACGAAGGTCAAATCAAAAAAGTAGCCAATTGCACCTATATCATCACGCCCTACAACGTAGGCTTTATGGGCGATCTGCTCGACGAACTCGAGAACAATGGCCTCTATTTCTAACACATCTGAAGAGGACGCGCGCCTGCGCGCCCGCATAGCGGATGCGTGTAATCTGTGTGAACGGCGCTCGTGTCCCCGTTTTGTCGGTTTTCTTGACGAACACTGTCAGGCGGTGGCGCGAGCCGTCTTGCGTGAAACGGGGCAATTTCAAACCGTTTTTTTCGGTGGTTATCCCGATGCCGAGCGCGTGATGCTTGGTGTGTTTCCCGATTTTTTGCAAGCCGATACAGAACAGTTTCCCATTACGGCTATGCAGTTTCGCTACCGTCCCGAAGCGTCGCTCACACATCGTGATTTTCTCGGTACGTTGCTGGCAAACGGTATAAAACGCGAAGTTATCGGCGATATTGTGTGTGAGCAAGGTTCTGCCGTGGTGTTTGTGGAAAGGCAAGTCGCTCCCTTTTTGGCGGATAACATCCAAAAAGTGGGGGGAGAAGGCGTTTCGGTTGTGTACCCGTACACCTCGCCCGTTTTGGTTAAACGCGAATTCCGCGAACTCACCGATACGGTAGCATCGCCGCGCTTGGACAGCGTGGTCAAAGCCGCGGCGCTGATCTCACGCGAGGAAGCCGCCCGCCGTATTGAGGCAGGGCTTGTTTCCCTCAATCATATGCCGTGTTTGTCGGTTTCCGCTGCGGTGCGAGAAGGAGATGTCCTTTCTGTTCGCGGGCACGGCCGCTTTGCGGTGGATGCTGTGGGGCCGCAAACCAAAAAAGGACGCTACGTTCTCAAATTACGACAATATTTGTAAAGGAAGGGATGTTCTGTGATGACATTGGATGACATTCGCAACGTGGAATTTAACCGCGGTCGCGGTTACCGTGCCGACGAGGTGGACGATTTTATTGACGACTGTGTGGAAGCGATGGAAGCCCTCGTACGCGAAAACGACGAACTCAAACAAAAAATGCAAGTGTTGGCGGAAAAAGTCAACGAGTATCGCACCGATGAAGATAACATTCGCGGCGCGCTTCTCAATGCACAACGCACCGGCGAGACCATTCTGCGCGAAGCCAATGCCAAAGCAGAACAGATCCTAAACGAGGCGGAAGCCAAGGCGCAAAACATCCGCGAAGATGCCAAAGGTGCTATTGCACAGGAAAACGACGAGCTCGCACGTATGCAACGCGAAGTGTCGGCGTTCAGAACGCGTATGCTTTCGCTTTACAAAGAGCATTTGGCACTTATCAGTGCCCTCCCCGAAGTAAAGGAAGAGGTTGCACCGCAAGCGGTTCAAGACGAAAACGTGGTCGGTATCCCCGAAGAACCCGAGCACACGGCCGAAACCGAAGAAACGGAAATGAAACCCATTTCCCGTTTTGAGGGCCTCAAATTTGGTGCGGACTATGACATTAGTGCCGACAATGAAGAAGACGAAGAAGACCGTTCGCACAATCCGTTCCGCAAAAAGAAGTAATCACCCGTCCGTTTTTCGGATGCCAAGGAGAAAATAACTATGCAACAGCAAGAATACAACCAAACCTTGAATCTTCCCCAAACCGATTTCCCGATGCGCGCGGGCCTGCCCCAGCGCGAACCGGAATTTTTGGAAAAGTGGGAAAAAGACGACATTTACGGTAAATTGATGGAGAAAAACGAGGGAAAACCGCGCTACGTGCTGCACGATGGCCCGCCTTATGCCAACGGCAACATCCACATCGGTACCGCCCTCAATAAGATCATCAAGGATATGATTGTGCGTTACTACAACCTTTCGGGTTACAAAGCACCGTTTGTTCCGGGCTTTGATACCCACGGTCTGCCCATCGAACTCAAGGCACGTGCCAAAGCCGGCATTGAAAAAGCCCTGTCGATGTCGCCTGTGGAACTGCGCGATATCTGCCGTGATTTTGCGTTGCAATACGTAAAGGATCAAACCAATCAGTTCAAACGCCTCGGCGTGTTGGGCGACTGGGAAAATCCGTATCTCACGCTTGCGCCCGAGTTTGAAGCGCGCCAGATCGAAGTGTTTGGCGAAATGGCCACCAAAGGGTATATCTACAAAGGATTAAAACCCGTGTACTGGTGTCCCGAATGTCAAACCGCGTTGGCGGAAGCGGAAATTGAGTACGGACAAGACCCCTGTTTCTCCGTTTACGTCAAATTCGCGGTGAACGATGATCGCGGTGTTTTGTCTGCCGCGGGGGTGGATACCGCCAATACGTATTTCGTGATCTGGACCACCACGACCTGGACGTTACCCGCCAACTTGGCGATCTGCCTTGGCCCCGATTTTGTATACGAAGTGGTCAAATGCGGCAACGAAAACTACATTTTGGCTGCGGCTCTCAAAGAAGAAGCCCTTGCCGCCGCCGGCATTACGGAATACGAAGTCATTGCTTCCTTCACAGGCCGTGAACTGGAACTGATGACCGCCCGTCACCCATTCCTTGACCGTGATTCTCTCATCATTGTGGGTGACCACGTTACTCTCGAAAGTGGTACCGGTTGCGTACATACTGCCCCGGGCCACGGTGTAGACGACTTTAACGTCTGCCGCAAATATCCGCAGATCGGCGTTGTTGTTCCGGTGGACAGCGAAGGAAAAATGACCGAAGAAGCGGGCGAGATCTGTGCCGGTATGACCACCGACGAAGCCAACAAAGCCATCGCGATTCATATGGATAACACCGGTTCTCTTCTCGCAATGAAGAAGATCGTGCACCAATATCCGCACTGCTGGCGTTGTAAAAAGCCGGTTCTTTTCCGTGCTACCGACCAATGGTTCTGCTCGGTGGACAGCTTTAAAGACGAAGCGGTTGCCGCCATCAAAGAAGTGAACTGGATGCCCGCGTGGGGTGAAGACCGCATCATTTCCATGGTGCGCGAACGCAGCGACTGGTGTATTTCCCGTCAACGTTTGTGGGGCGTGCCGATTCCGATCTTCTATTGCGAAGATTGCGGCAAACCCATCATTGACGGCGAATTTATCAAATCCGTGTCCGAGCTGTTCCGCAAAGAAGGTTCCAACGGCTGGTACACGCATGAGGCGAAGGAAATCTTGCCTGCGGGCGCTACCTGTCCGCATTGCGGCGGTAAACAGTTCCGCAAGGAAAGCGATATTATGGACGTGTGGTTCGACTCCGGTTCGTCCCATGCGGCCGTTCTTAAAGAGCGCGACGAATTGAGTTACCCCGCCGACTTGTATATGGAAGGCGCCGACCAATACCGCGGTTGGTTCCAGTCCTCGTTGCTCACGGCGGTTGCCTGCAACGGCAAAGCGCCTTACAAAAACGTACTCACCCATGGTTGGGTGGTGGACGGCGAAGGCAAAGCCATGCACAAATCCGCCGGCAACGCCATCGCACCGGACGAAGTGATCAACACCTACGGTGCCGAAATTTTGCGTTTGTGGGTGGCTTCGCTTGACTACCGTGTGGATGTGCGTCTGTCGAAAGAAATTCTCAAGCAATTGTCCGAAACCTACCGTAAAGTGCGTAACACCGCGCGCTACATCCTCGGCAATATTCACGATTTTAAACCCGATACCGACTCGGTGGCGGACAGTGCCCTTGCCGATATCGACCGTTGGGCTTTGATGCGCTTGGATGATGTGGTTGTGAAAGCGCGCAAGGCGTATGAAGAATTCAACTTCCACGATGCGTTCTATACCATTCACCATTTCTGCGTGGTGGATCTCTCCAACTTCTATTTGGATGTCCTCAAAGACCGCTTGTACGTGGAAAAAGCGGACAGCGAAAGCCGCCGTGCCGCTCAAACGGTGATCTACCGTATTCTCAACACGCTCACGCGGTTGCTCGCGCCCGTTCTCGCGTTCACCTCGGAAGAGATCTGGTCCTTTATGCCGCACGGCAAGGACGACGATGCCCGTTCCGTGTTGCTCAACGAGATTCCCGCAGGCAGCGGTGTAACTCCCGATAGAGATTTTCTCGCCAAATGGGACCGCATCCATGCGTTGCGTGACGACGTGCAAAAAGCGTTGGAAAACGCACGTACGGCCAAAATCATCGGCGGCTCGCTCGATGCCCGTGTCACCTTGTACTGCGACGGCGAAGCGTTGCCGTTCGTCAAATCGGTGGAATCGTTATTGCCGATGGTGCTCATTGTGTCGAAGGTGGACATTGTAGCCGAAGGCAGTGGCGAATTTACCGGTGATTTTGCCGGTGTCTCCGTTTCGGTGGCACACGCCGAAGGCGGCAAATGCGCCCGTTGTTGGGTATACAGCGATACCGTGAAAGAAGATGGCGAACACGCCGGTCTGTGCGCCCGCTGCGCGGCGATCCTCAACCAGTAAGTTAAAAAAGCGGACGGGAATCCCCGTCCGCTTTTGTCAAAAGGAGAAACGCTATGTTTCAGGCAATCGTATTGGCGGTAACAGCCGCGTTGGTAGGGCTTGACCAGCTCACCAAATGGTTGACCGTGTTGTATTTGAAAGAGAGTGATCCTGCCGTTGTGATAAACGGCATTTTCGAATTTACGTATCTCGAAAACCGCGGTGCGGCATTCGGCATGATGCAAGGTGCCCGTTGGTGGTTCGTGGCCTTCACCTCGGTGGTGATGGTGGGGCTGCTCGGGGTGCTCTTATTTGGGCGCTACCGCCGTTACCCATTGTTTAATGTGGGGGTTGTTCTCATCATCGCGGGTGGTATCGGGAACCTGATCGACCGTATCGTGAACGGGTTTGTGGTGGATATGATCCATTTTCACATTGCCGCCGTGGGGTTTGATTTTCCCGTTTTTAACGTGGCGGATTGTTACGTGGTTGTCGGCTCCATCGTTACGTTGTTTTTCTTCTTTTTCATCTACGATGATAAGGCCGACCGCAAACCTGTGGAGGTAGCCGATGACCGTCACGCTTAACATCGGCGAGGCCGCCGCGGGCGAACGTGCCGACCGCTATATTGCCGAGCAGATGAACGTTACTCGTGCCGCCGTGCAAAAATGGATGGAGCAAGGGCTTGTAACCGACGACAACGGCCGCGCGCTTACCAAAAGTACCCGTCTGCTCGGGGGCGAAACGCTGCTTGTGTCACCGCCCGACCCCGTCCCGTGTGAAGCACTTCCGCAAGACATTCCGCTTGACATCGTGTATGAAGACGACGATTTGCTCGTGGTCAACAAACCCAAAGGGATGGTGGTGCACCCTGCTGCAGGAAACCCTGACGGCACGCTGGTGAACGCGCTCCTGTCCCATTGCGGAGGCAGTTTATCGGGCATCGGCGGTGTGACGCGCCCCGGCATTGTTCACCGCATCGACAAAGATACCAGCGGGTTGCTCGTCGTGGCCAAAAACGATGCCGCTCACCAAGGCCTTGCGGCGCAAATAAAAGAACACAGTTTCACCCGTGAGTACGAAGCGGTCATTGTCGGCCACCTCAAAGAGGATCAGGGCACCGTCAAGGCTCCCATCGGCCGTCATCCCACCCATCGCAAAAAAATGGCGGTTACCGATAAAAATGCCAAACCCGCCGTTACCCATTACGAGGTCTTGCAAACCTTTGCGGGATACAGCCACGTGCGGCTGCGCCTTGAAACGGGGCGCACCCACCAAATTCGTGTGCATATGGCCTCGCTCGGCCATCCCGTGGCAGGGGACAGCGTGTACGGCGGTAGCCGTCAGCCGTTGCAAGCCGTCGGGTTGAGCGGGCAATGCTTGCATGCTAAAAAAATCGGGTTTATTCATCCGTGCACGGGCGCTTATCTCGAATTTGGCAGTCCCTTACCGCCGTATTTTCAAAAACTGTTGGAACATATTTCTAAAGAATCCTGATAAAAACTGAAG
>JAZULW010000084.1:0-4227 GCA_045603285.1 Acutalibacteraceae bacterium
AGATGTGCTATAGTGTTTTCATTCGCAATACAACTGTTCGTGAGGGGTGGACAACTTGAACACAAAAACCAATACAGCGGAATGGCTTGTTGTGCGAAAAGATGCACTGCCCGATATTTTCACGGCGGTGTTGCAGATGAAGCAAGAATTGCTGCAAAACCCCGCCGCTTCGGTTAGCGAAACGGCACGGCGGCACGGCATTTCGCGCAGTGCGTATTACAAATACCGCGAGGCCGTCCGTCCCTATATCGGGCGCGATGCCGCTGCCAAAATGACGGTGCGCGTGATGTTGCAAGACTCGCCGGGCGTGCTTTCGGCTCTGCTGTCGGCGTTTGCCAAAGCGGGTGCCAACGTGCAAACGGTTGACCAACAAACTCCCGAAAACGGCTTGGCAACCGTCACCATTTCGGTGCGGGCGGACCGTATGTCCCTCCCCCCCGATTTGTTTGCGGAACAATTATCTCACGTGCCGGGGGTTCAACAAATTCTTGATATTCAACAGGAAGGCGGAAACAACGGATGATTCAAATTGCAGTATTAGGACATGGCGTGGTTGGCTCCGGCGTGGTACAGGTGTTGCAACAAAACACCGCACACATTGCCCACAAAGCCGGCGAGAATATCGAAGTGAAACGCATTTTAGATTTGCGTTCCTTCCCCGATTTGCCGTATGCCGACCGCTTCACTACCTCGTTTGACGATATTGTGAACGATGCGGATATTCGCATTGTGGTGGAAACGATGGGTGGGTTGCACCCCGCGTATGATTACGTAAAAGCAGCCTTGGAAAACGGCAAAAGCGTCGTTACCTCCAACAAAGAGTTGGTGGCCGCCAAGGGTGACGAATTGCTCGCCATTGCTAAAAGCCGCAACTTAAACTTTTTGTTTGAGGCGAGCGTGGGCGGCGGTATTCCGATTTTGCGGCCGCTTGACCAATGCCTTTCCGCCAACAACGTGTACGAAATTGCGGGTATTTTAAACGGCACCACCAACTTTATGCTCACCCGTATGGTGGAAGACCATATGGAGTTTGACGAAGCCCTTTCGTTGGCACAATCGCTCGGCTATGCGGAGCGTGACCCTTCGGCCGACGTGGACGGGCACGATGCGTGCCGTAAGATCTGCATTTTGGCTTCGCTCGCGTTTGGTAAGCACGTGTATCCCGACCAAGTACACACCGAGGGTATTCGCAACCTTACGCTGGCCGACGTAGCGTATGCCGCGGCGTATGGCAGCGTAATCAAACTCATTGGCCGCGTGGCGGTGGAGGGCGATAAGCTGCATTGCTTGGTCGCGCCGATGCTCGTGCCGAAAACCTGTTTGCTTTCAGAAGTAACTGATGTATTCAACGCCGTGATGGTGCGCGGCGATGCCGTGGGCGACACGGTGTTCTACGGGCGCGGCGCGGGCAAACTGCCCACCGCTTCCGCCGTGGTGGCCGACGTGATTGACGAAGTGAAGCATTTTAAAGCCAGAAAATACTTATACTGGGAACAAGGAGCACCCGATTACGTGTTGCCCACCGCGCAGTACACTTGTCGTTCGTTGTTGCGCCTGAAAGCGAGCGACGGACTGCTTGACCGCTTGGGCAACGTGCGCGTGGTGACCTATCCCGATGCCCCCGCCGACGAGCTGGCGGTGGTGACCGAGCCGATGACCGAAGAAGAAACCGAAACGCTCCTTCGTGAAAGCGGCGCTACCCTTATCAATCGTATCCGCATTGCGGAATTATAATGGGAGGAAGCGAAGTTATGCTTATCGTTCAAAAATTCGGCGGCAGTTCCGTCGCCAATGCCGAACGCGTGAACAACGTGGCCCGCATCGTCACCGATGCGTATCGGCAAGGAAACGAAGTGGTCGTGGTCGTGTCGGCACAAGGCGACACCACCGATGACCTCATTGAAAAAGCGGCCGAGATCAACCAAAAAGCCAGCAAACGCGAAATGGATATGTTGCTTGCCGCGGGCGAACAGATTTCCATTGCGCTTCTTGCGATGGCCATTGAAAAACAGGGTTGCCCCGTCATCTCTCTTCTCGGCTGGCAAGCGGGTTTTGAAACCAACTCCACCTATTCGGCCGCCCGTATCAAGCGCGTGAACGCCGAACGCATCCGCGCCGAACTGGACCGCAAGAAGATCGTGGTGGTGGCCGGTTTCCAAGGCCTCAACAAGTACGACGATGTCACCACTCTCGGCCGCGGCGGTTCCGATACCAGTGCGGTGGCCATCGCCGCTTCGATGCACGCGGACTTGTGCCAGATCTTTACCGACGTGGAAGGTGTTTACACCGCCGACCCGCGCAAGATCCATAACGCGCAAAAACTGGACGAGATCACCTACGATGAGATGTTGGAACTTGCCACCCTCGGCGCACAAGTGCTCAACAACCGTTCGGTGGAAATGGCGAAAAAATACGGCATTGAACTGGAAGTTCTTTCGAGTATGAAACAGGTGCCCGGCACCAAAGTTAAGGAGGCAATCAAAATGGAAAAAATGTTGATCAAGAGCGTGGCCAAAGATACCACCGTGGCCCGTGTGATGATCGTCGGTCTGCCCGACTCCCCCGGTATTGCGTTTAAAGTGTTTGAATGTGTGGCGCGCGCCCATATCAATGTGGACATCATTTTGCAGTCGGTCGGTCGCGACGGCACCAAGGACATCACCTTCACCGTTCCCGGCGACTGCGGTGAAAAAGCCGTTGCCGCGTTGAAAGAACTGTGCGAGCGCGTGGGCGCCAAGAGCGTGGCGTTTGATACCGACATCGCCAAGATCTCCATCGTGGGCGCCGGTATGGAAACGCACGAGGGCGTGGCTTCGAAGATGTTTGAAGCGTTGTCCGACAAAAATATCAACATTCAAAACATCTCCACCAGTGAAATTAAAGTATCGGTCCTCATCGACAAAGAAGATGCCGACCGTGCCGTTGCCGCGGTACACGCCGCGTTCTTCGGTGACTGATAACACAAACGGGACGGTGCTGCGCGCCGTCCCTCTTTGTTTGAGGTGAGTGTATGATCGGAATTTACGTGCACGTGCCGTTTTGCGTGTCCAAATGTCCGTATTGCGATTTTTACTCCCAAACCGACCGGTGCGACGAAACCAAAGACGCGTTCACCGAAGCCGTGCTGGATCGCTTTTCGCAATACGAAGGCATCACGGCCGACACGTTGTATTTTGGCGGCGGCACGCCGTCCCTTCTCGGCGGAAAACGGCTGGCCGCGCTCGTGGAAGGTGCGCGGCGGCAATTCGGCCTTGCGAATGCGGAGATCACACTGGAAGCCAACCCCGCCGACGATCTGTACGACACGGTCGCCGCCTTTGCCGCTGCAGGAGGCAATCGCGTTTCGATGGGGGTGCAAGCGGTGAGCGACCGTCATCTGCAACGGCTTGGCCGCCGCCACACGGTGGCAAAGGCAGAAGAGTCCGCCTTAGCCGTGCGCCGCGCGGGAATTGCCAACCTATCGCTGGATCTGATGCTCGGCACCCCCGAACAGACCGAAGAGGACGTCTTTGCCACGGTAGAACGCTTTGCCGCGTGGGGGGCGGATCACGTGTCCGCCTATTTGCTCAAATTGGAACCGAACACCCCCTTTGGTAAAACACCGCCGCCCATTCCCGACGAAGACGGCGCTGCCGCCTTGTATTTGGCAATGGGCGAGGCAGCCGACCGCCACGGGTATCGGCAATACGAGATCTCGAATTTTGCCAAAAGCGGATACGAAAGCCGCCACAACCTCAAATATTGGAATAGCGAGCCGTATTTGGGGTTCGGCCCTGCCGCCCATTCTTTTTTTGAGGGAAAACGGTTTTATTATCCGCGGTCACTCACGGCGTTTATCAATGGTGTCAAACCGCTTTCCGAAGAAAACGATACCATCGAAAACAACACGCGTGAGGAATACGCAATGTTGCGCTTGCGCCTTACCGAAGGCCTAACCGAACGGGATTTTTTGGCTCGTTTCGGCACCTCTCTCCCCGAGGAATGGCGTGCCCGTGCGAAGAAATTACCGTCCCATCTGGTAACAGAGGACGAGCACGGCATCGGTTTTTCGCGCGAGGGGTTTTTGGTTTCAGACTCTCTCATTGCCCGTATTTTATGGGAATAACGTTGTGTTTTTTCGGGGTGCTGCCCCTTACCAAAAAAGTGGACGGTTTCATACGGGTTATACTTTCAAGGACAGTAATAAAAATCCAAGTCGGAGGCCAAGCGGTCTTAGGAAGACAATTA
>JAZULW010000085.1:0-5790 GCA_045603285.1 Acutalibacteraceae bacterium
GCGCGACGAAGGTGCAAAGCACGGTTCCACTTCGTTGTTTCACTCGTTTTCCGATAACGGCGGACGGCCGGACAGGGATACTCTGTTCCCCCTGCCTGCTCGCGGGTGCATTTCACCGTGTTTCGACCAAACGCGCTTACAGCCGATGACGCGTTCTCTCTGATGCCGAAGAGGGACGGCTACTTCTCCCGTTCATTGCAGTTCACTATCATTATAGCAGTTATTTCCAAAAAGTCTACTTCTTTTTTGTTATTTATCCGAAAAGTATTCGCGGTTAAGCCACACGTATTCCGCGCCCGCGATAAGGGACAACACCGTCGAGATCCAAATGAGCACCTCGCCGATGATAAGCGGCACCGTAAACGCCGCTTCAGGCAACGCGGCACCTGCCAAAAGGCCCGTTTGCCACGTGGAAAATTCGAGTGCGGTGAGCATAAAGATGATGGCAATAAACTGCGCCACCGTTTTGGCTTTGCCCCACATACTGGCGGCGATCACTTTTCCGCCTTTGGCGGCAAGCAGGCGCACCGACGTGACCATAAATTCGCGCGTGAGAATGAGCATCAACGCCCACACGTTCATTTTGTCGATCGCTAAAAACAGCAAAAACGCCGCGGTGGTGAGCATTTTATCCGCCAACGGATCCAAAAACTTGCCGAGATTGGTGACGAGGCCGTGCTTGCGCGCAATTTTGCCATCCAACATATCGGTAAGGGCAGCGGCAATAAACACCGCAAGCGACACCGCGTAGTGGAAGGGGAATTCCCACAACGCAAGCAACAGGAACAGCGGTGCCAACACGATTCGCACCACGGTTAATTTGTTTGGCAGATTCATACTCTCTCCCCCACAAGATCAAAATCGAGGCAATCGGTGATGTGCACCTGCACAAAATCACCCGGCACCACCCGTGTTTTGGTGGTGAAAAATACTTTGGTGTCGATATCGGGTGCATCGGCATACGTGCGGCCGAACCAACATTCGGCATAGCGGTCAAACGATTCCACGAGCACTTCTACCGTTTTGCCGATCTGCGCTTCGTTGTACGCGGCGGCCACGCGTTCTTGCGATTGCAACACAATGTCGCGGCGGCGTGCTTTGAGTTTGTCCGACACTTGGTTGGGAAGTTCGGCGGCCACGGTGCCCTCCTCGGGCGAATACGCGAAGCATCCGAGGCGTTCAAACGGCGTTTCCTTGAGGAATTCGCACAGCTCGGCAAAATCGGCTTTGCTTTCGCCGGGGAACCCCACCATCACGGTGGTACGGAGAACCACACCGGGCAATTTGGCACGGATACGTGCCACCAAGTGAGTGAGCGTTTTTCGGTCGCCGGGGCGGTTCATCGAGGCAAGCACCTTGCCGCTTGCGTGTTGAATGGGAATGTCCAAATACTTAACCACTTTGTCTTGCCGTGCCATCGTGTCAAGCAGTTCATCGGTAATGTGCTCCGGATAGCAGTAAAGCAATCGGATCCAGTGAATCCCGTCAATTTCGCACAGGCGATCAAGCAGGGCGGGTAACCGCGAGTGCCCCGAAAGGTCGGTGCCGTACATGGTGGTGTCTTGTGCCACCAAAATCAGTTCACGCACCCCGTTTCGGGCAAGCGTTTCGGCTTCCGCCACCACCTCGTCCATCGCACGGCTGCGCAACCCGCCGCGAATGTGCGGGATGGCACAGTAGGGGCAACAGTTGTTGCACCCATCACCCACGCGCAAATACGCAAAAAAGTCGGGGGTTGTCTGCAAGCGTTCGCCGTTCAGCGACCACGCATCCAGCGGCGGAAAACGGTGCACCGTTTCGCCTTCCATCACGCGGTTTACCGTTTCCACAATATCCGCATTGGCACCCAGACCGAGCACGGCATCACATTCGGGCAGTTCCCGACAAAGTTCTTCTTTGTATCGTTCGGCCAAACAGCCCGTTACGATAATCTTCTTTATCTGCCCCTCTTCTTTCAGTTTGGCAAACTCCAAAATGTTTTCGATGGCTTCTTGTTTGGCATCGCCGATAAAACCGCAGGTGTTCACGATGACCACCTCGGACAAACCGCTTTCCGCCGTAATGGTCATTCCGGCGTTTTGCAGTTTGGCGAGCATCAATTCCGCGTCCATTTGATTTTTGGGGCAACCCAGCGATACCATACCCACTTTAATACTCATAGTTCTTCCTCTTCCTGCCGCCGCTTTATCGCACGGCGGATATCCTCGCCTGAAAAACCGTATCGGGCCAGCGCCACCATTTGCTTTTCGGCTTCTTCGCGGCTTCGTGGGATATTATAGCGTTTCTTGACGAGAAATTCAAGTGCCAGTTGCACATCGTCCCATTCCATCTCGTCGAGTACGGCGCACGCCACGTCCCGCGCAATACCTTTTTCACACAGTTTCCCAAGCGCGCGGCGGCGCGGATAGTGTTTCACATCGCGACAATCCCGTGCCAAGCGGCGGGCGTATTCCTCGTCCTTCACGTAACCGAGTTCTTCCATATACGCAGCCGCTTCGGCGGCCGCCTCGCGGTTTTCGGCATAATACCGCCCTTTTTCGCGGCAGAGCTTTTGCTCCAATTCACGGCGCGAATAGTCACGGCGCGACAACAAAAACACGGCCTTTTCCCGCGTGCGGTTTCTTTGTGAAAGAGCGCACAGAACTTCGTGTTCTTCCAACGACAAAAAGGAGCCCAC
This sequence comes from Acutalibacteraceae bacterium, assembly GCA_045603285.1. GTDB lineage: Bacteria > Bacillota > Clostridia > Oscillospirales > Acutalibacteraceae > RGIG3009. The sequence goes on from JAZULW010000085.1 coordinate 2,678, forward strand.
CCCGTAGGGGGACTCCTCAAACGTGCGCTTATCCAAGAGGGTTTCGCTTCCGTCATCCCATATTAGGACAACTTGTTGCCCGCGGTGAGGGCGCACATCGGTCAATTTCATTCGTCATCCACCACAATGTCGATTTTGGCACGGGCGGTACCCGCGGTGTAAGTCACCGCTTTGTCAAGCGGGATTTCCACAGGCGCAGGTTTCACTGCGGCTTGCGCCTCGTCTTTTTCGCGCTGAATGGCGGCCAGCACCAGCGCTTCCACCTCTTGCTGCAAATCGGGATTGGCTTTCAAGAAATCTTTCACGTTGTCACGGCCTTGGCCCAGGCGTTGCTCTTGATAGGAGAACCACGAGCCCGATTTTTGAATGATATCGAACTTAATGGCCAGATCCAGCAACTCACCCTCACGGGAGATGCCTTTTCCGTAAAACATATCAAATTCCGCTTCTTTAAACGGGGGTGCTACCTTGTTTTTCACCACGCGGACACGGGTATGCGAACCAACCGATTCACCGCCCGCTTTGAGGGTTTCGGTGCGGCGCACGTCCAAGCGAACCGACGCATAATATTTGAGCGCGTTGCCACCCGCGGTGACTTCGGGGTTGCCGTATACAATGCCGACTTTGAGGCGCAATTGGTTGATAAACACCGCCACACAACCCGTTTTCCCCACCGTACCGGCCAGTTTACGCATTGCCTGTGACATCAAGCGTGCTTGCAGACCAACGTGCGCGTCACCCATCTCCCCTTCAATTTCTTGACGGGGAACCAACGCAGCCACCGAGTCAACCACCACGATGTCGATCGCGCCCGAGCGAATCAGCGCTTCCGCAATTTCGAGCGCCTGTTCACCCGTATCGGGTTGCGACACGAGAAGCGAATCCACGTCCACACCGAGGGCGCGGGCATACACGGGGTCCAGTGCGTGTTCCACATCAATAAATGCGGCCTCGCCGCCTTGTTTTTGCGCTTGAGCAATGGCGTGCAGCGCGAGCGTGGTCTTACCCGAGGCTTCCGGCCCGTAAATCTCCACAATGCGGCCACGCGGCAGCCCGCCTACACCGAGCGCCAAGTCCAGCGTGAGAGAACCCGTGGGGATGGCTTCCACATTCATCCCCGTATTTTCGCCAAGGCGCATTATCGCGCCTTTTCCGTATGCTTTTTCAATTTGCGACAGGGCCGCTTGCAGGGCCTTTTGCTTATCCGCGGAAACTTCCCGTTCCGCCGTTTTCTTTTTCATATCCGCCATCGTTTCTTCCTCATTTCCGCTGCATATTTTCAACTCGTTACCATCAGTATACTATACGTTTTTCCAAAAATCAAGCACAAAATCGAACGAATGTTCGTTTTTTGAAAATTTTACATAATTGCATACACATTTGCGGTGAATTGGAGGGAAATTTCGGAAAAAACACCAAAATTATGAGGAAATGCAGATAAATTCAAAAAAAGTCTTTTCTTTTATATGAAACTCTGTTATAATATTTTGCGGCTATTGAACTGACAGTCAATAGCAGTTGCATCTTTTGTCAGCAAAGACAAAAAATATATAGGAGGTTGACTGTAAACATGAGTCACAAGTTTGTCTATCTGTTCAGCGAAGGCGACGCGTCCATGCGTGAACTTCTCGGCGGTAAAGGCGCCAACTTGGCCGAAATGACCAAGATCGGTTTGCCCGTGCCCCAAGGTTTCACCGTTTCTACCGAGGCTTGCACCCAGTATTATGAGGACGGCCGCAAGATCAACGAGGATATCCAAGCTCAAATTATGGAGTACATCGACAAAATGGAAGGCATCACCGGCAAAAAATTCGGTGATCTCGAAAACCCGTTGCTCGTGTCGGTGCGTTCCGGCGCCCGTGCTTCCATGCCCGGTATGATGGATACCATCCTCAACTTGGGCCTGAACGAAGAAGTGGTGAACGTTATGTCCGCCAAATCCGGCAATCCCCGTTGGGCGTGGGACTGCTATCGTCGTTTCATCCAAATGTATTCCGACGTGGTTATGGAAGTCGGCAAAAAATACTTTGAAGAACTCATCGACAAGATGAAAGAAGAAAAAGGCGTTACGCAAGACGTTGACCTCACGGCCGACGATTTGAAAGAACTCGCTTCTCAATTCAAAGCCGAGTATAAATCCAAAATTGGCAAGGATTTCCCCTCCGATCCCAAAGAGCAATTGATGGGCGCTGTGGAAGCCGTGTTCCGTTCTTGGGACAACCCCCGTGCCAACGTGTATCGCCGCGACAACGACATCCCCTACTCCTGGGGTACTGCCGTTAACGTGCAGATGATGGCGTTCGGTAACATGGGTGACAACTGCGGTACCGGTGTTGCCTTCACGCGTGACCCCGCGACCGGCGAACCCGGCTTGATGGGCGAGTTCCTCACCAACGCACAGGGCGAAGACGTGGTGGCCGGTGTCCGTACCCCCATGCCGATTGCCGAAATGGCCGAGAAATTCCCTGCCGCTTTCAAACAATTCCAAGAAGTGTGTGCCATCCTCGAAGACCACTACCGCGATATGCAGGATATGGAATTCACCGTGGAAGACGGCAAACTCTATATGCTCCAAACCCGTATCGGCAAACGTACCGCCAAAGCCGCCCTCAAGATCGCGTGCGACCTCGTGGACGAAGGTATGATCGACAAGAAACAAGCCGTTGCGATGATCGATCCCCGTAACCTCGACACCCTTCTCCATCCCCAGTTCGACCAAAAAGCTCGCAAAGCCGCTACCCCCGCGGGCAAAGGCTTGGGCGCCTCCCGCGGTGCCGCTTGCGGCCGTGTGGTGTTCACCGCCGACGACGCGGTGGCTTGGAACGAACGCGGTGAGAAAGTGGTTCTCGTGCGTTTGGAGACCTCTCCCGAAGATATCACCGGTATGAAAGCTTCGCAAGGTATCCTCACCGTGCGCGGCGGTATGACCTCTCACGCAGCTGTTGTTGGGCGTGGTATGGGTACTTGCTGTGTATCCGGTTGCGGCGATATCGTGATGGACGAAGAAAACAAGCAGTTTACGTTGGCCGGCAAGACCTATGTGGAAGGTGACTACATCTCCATTGACGGTTCCACCGGTAACATTTACGACGGCATTATCCCGACTGTGGATG
>JAZULW010000086.1:0-34937 GCA_045603285.1 Acutalibacteraceae bacterium
CCAGGCTCGGGCTCGTGTCCCGGCTCGGGCTCGGGCTTGGGCTGCGGATCAGGCTCGGGCTTGGGTCCCGGCTCGGGGTTCGGGGTAGGTGTCGGTTCCGGCTTACCCTCATAAACATTCTTGAAGGAAGCGGTTATCGCATCTGCTGCCTCTCCGTTCTGCATAATCTCGGCTCCCAAAATACCGTCTTCGCCTAAAGTTATCTTAACACTTGCAGTTACTTCGCTCTCGTCATAGACCATGCCCTCTATTGCGGTATTGATTTCGGTAAGTATGTAGGTATAAGTCTTATCTTTATCCGAAAGAGTATATTCTAAAACGAAATTGGCGTTACCATCGGCATCGGTTGTCAAAATCTGTTCATCAATATTATCGCCTGTGAGTTTAAACTTAAATCCATCAAGTCCCATAGCCTCATCTGTTTTGTTTTCAAGCAGTTTCTTGACGTTTACCGGAACGGCTATATCGGCAGGGTTATTCACATTGGTAAATACGATTTCGTCAACCGGCGTGTCACTAACCATTATAATTCTTACTGCCTCAAGTTGACCATTGCCATCATCGGTCACCTGATAGCCAATAGCATATACCGTGTTATCATAGCTTATGTGGCTATGATGGGTGTTTACTTCCTTTACCTCATAATGGTATGTGCCTGCGGTTTCAAAGGTAATATTAAAACCGAACTTACCGTTTTCATCATTCTTTGCAACCTCGACGGTTTCTCCCGAGAATACGCTGATAAGCGCAAAGTCAAATTCACCGTCGTCAAGCTTTTTGTTCTCCAAGATCTTCAAACCCTCTAAGGTATCGCTTGCGGGAGCAGCGGTATAGGTGTTCGTGAACACGATCTCGCTAACAGCGCGCTCTTGCGAAACGACCACCATATCGGCATGAAGCTGTCCTGCCCCATCATCGGTTACGGTAATGACTACCTCATACACGCTTGCGTCATAGGTTACACCCGGAACATTACCGGCCTGCTCAGATACACGATATACGTAGGTGCCCGCCCGGTTGAACTCAATGGGAGCAAACTCTATCTTTTCACCGGTATTTTCAACCGTCTGAAGTAGAGAGTTCTCGTCTCTGAGCTCAAACATAAAGTCATCACTGTCACGAAGTTCTCTTCCCGTAAGATTCTTGGTGGCGGTTATAACAACACTTGTGGGGGCAGGTTTGTATTCGTTTAAGAAATCTGTGCCGCCTACGGGGTTATTGTTTCTGTCGTAGTAAACGGTAGACTGTTCAACATATTCGGTTCCGTTCTGTACGACGGTAGAAACAACCTTATATTCCTCCTCGGAATAGAAGATGCCGCCAACGCCATTAGCCTCTTCAACGATATAGAAAACATAATCCTTTGCATCGTTTACGGTTATTTCGTCGAACATAACCGTTCCGTCGGCCGCGTTTGTTTTGGTTTGGAGAACCTGTCGGTTTTCATCAAGCAGTTTGAAGACAAATTCGCCTTCGTTAAGCTCACGGCCAGACAACACTTTAACCGCATCGAGCCAAAGCTTACCCGGCTCAGGAGTATAGCGGTTGGTAAACTGAACCGCTTCGGTATACGGGTTTCCGCCCAGAGAAACGGCAACTTCCGCTCTGGTTGTACCATCATAATTATCTATGATCTCAACAGCCACATCATAAACGGTTGTGTCGTAGGTTATACCGTGGATGCCATTATTGATTTCCTTAAGCTCATAATGGAAGGTCTTACCTGCGGCATCGGGGGCATAGTTAATGGTAAAGGTTGCTTTGCCCGAAGCATCGGTAACGGAAGATTCAATCACGTTATCGTTTTCATCATATAAACCAAACTTAAATCCGTGTAACGTATGGACTCCGCCTGCGGCATCCATAAGCTTTTGGACATCAAGATTAGCCGTTGCGCCCCTAACCGCCTCATAGGAATTTTGGAAACGGGTTGCGGTCACGGTATATCCGTTTGCGTTACTACCTGTTACGACGGTATTCATAATGTTTTCTACCGACGTTATCTCGAGTTTTCCATCCATATTGACATCGGCAACATTTACTGCAAACTGACGCTCTACCGTATCATAGGTTATGCCGTTTTCAGCCGAAACGGATTTTTCGGTCAAAAGATAACGATATCTTCCGGGAGCACTATAATTTTCAGAAGAAAGGTCTATATTGACGTTTGTGTTCTGTGCGGTTGCAGACACGTTCTTTATAGTCGTTCCCGAAACGTCTGCAGGACTATAGCGAACGAGTGTAAAGTTAAAAGTTTCTCCCGGTAGCCACGCTCTACCTGAAAGATTTTTAGAGAGGGTAAGTCCCATATCGGGGCTTACAGGTTCAGCCTCATAAACGTTTACAAGGTTTGCAACCGATGCAGTGGTTGTTATAACACCCGTAAGGTTTGCGGCGGGTGTTGTCTGCGTAAAGCCTACAGGGATATTCTGCTCGGTTACGGTATAAACTGTGTTTTCGGGCAACCCGCCAAGCATTATGGTTTCGCCGTTTTTAATAGTTATAACAGCTTCGCCTCTATCGTTGGTCATATCGGTTGTTCCCGCGCCGGCGGTTGATAACTCATATTCATAATTTGCTAAGGGGGCGCCGCCGTTTGTAAGTTTAATAAGCGCGGTGAATACGATATTATCAGGAACAGTATAGGGAGGACCGTAGGGGTGGCGTACAGTTTTGGTTATAGAGAGCGTACCCTTATCGGCAAAACCGTTTACGAAGTTAATATCGTCAATCTTATATTCGGTAACGGTTCCGTTCGCCGCTTTGCTTGTCAAAACACGGCCGTTAACGCTAACTTCTTTAACGGCATAAACATAATCTTCGATAATTTCGTTAACCGTGTAGGTTGTTCCTTTCGGTATACCGGTTATCCACATGGTTTCGCCCGCTTTAATTTCAAAGGTCAACTTGCCTCCTGACTGTACCGCCAAGGTGCCTTCCGTTCCGCTTGTTGCATCTATCTTGGAAAGCATATACGGATAATTTTCAGCTGTTGCGTCAGAAGATAGGATAACTTCAAACTTAAAGGTGCTATCGGTTATTATTCCCTCTTCCATAACCTTGGATACGCGGATTCCGGTTTCGGGTGTTAAGGCGATTCTGCCGTTGTTGCCGAGTTTAACCGTTGCGGTTGGAGTTCCGCTTTCTATGGTTATAAAAGGCTTATGCGAGAACATAATCGAGTTTGTTTTGTTTTCGCCCTTTGGAACGATTGCAGTGGGATAAATTAAGCGATATACAGTGCCCCGCTTAATGAACCACTGTCCGTTATCATATATTCTGTTCTCTGCACCGATGGATATGTCGGAGATTTCATCATATTCTTTCGCCACTTCCGACTGTTCTTCTGTGAAGTAATATCGTATATGATAATACTCGTTAGCGGCGGTATCAAACTCGTGGTTACGGTCGGTAACAAGGTTATAGCCCGTTGCTGTCTTGATATAAATGGGGGTATCTTCGGTGTAATAATATCTTTCGTTCTGGACGTTGGGAACGAAGTGCGAGAATGTCGCAATATGATCTTCGTGCTCAGCCGCCGACTTATCAAAATAGTTGGTCCAGAACACATAGTTATCCCCGTTTACATGTTTTTGAGAATCGGTATCTGCCGCCATAATCTCTGCAACATTATACTTGTTTATAACGGCATTGTTTAAACCCACCTCATATACAAGGCGAACGGGAGTATTGCGCTCAACCGTAAGCGATTGCATATCGGCGGTATGAATATCAGTTCCATTTAAAGTCACCTTATAGGTTACCATCGGCATAAGGGATGCAGGTATGCGCCACATAACGGTCTGCTCACCCGTTGCTATCTCGGTGCGGATCATAACCGACATGAACATCATATCGCTCTCGTTTGTAGCGTTGGCATTCACCGTACCCAGAAATCCATAGGACTTATTTTTATAAACGGCGCCTGCGGGAGTTGTGGTAGTTGCTTCATTGTAGAAACCGGCATAAGAGCCGTCGGCTTTTTGATACCAACCAATATAGTTGCTGTAAACGCTGTCCGAAGTGTAGCTTAACTGTCCTGCCGCATAGGCATTGGCTATCAGTTCAAATGCGGTGCCATTATCTGAAATACCAAGTCGCTCTTTGACCGAATCGCGGAAAGCAAGACCAAAGGCGGTTGGATTCTCGATTGTTCCGAGATCGGTTGCGTTGATTCTCTTGGCAAGTGCAGCACCTGTGAAGTAATCTTGACCGTGAACTATACCGTCGAGAGCCTTGAACTCCATATATTCACCCAGTTTATCCTCAAAGGTGAGGTATCCGTCAAAATCGGGGTCTACGCCGTTTATATGGGTTGCATAGTAGCGTGACTGTATAATTATTTCTTCAATAATATCGTCAAAGGCACTGTTAAGGTTTCCTCTGGATGTGCTGAAATAGCTGTCAACATATTTAAGGGTCGTTATTTCGGCTATCTTACGAACCGAAAGATTACCCGCAACAACGGTATGGCCGTTAGCTGCCTGTTCGTAAGAGGATGCATAGCCCGCAAAGGGACTGGTCATATTGTCGGTATCAAGAACGTTAGGCGCGTGGTTACTTGAAGAGGAGATACCGTAGCCCAACGTATAGAACAATGCAGAACGACCGTAATGCGCCGCAACCTGATTTTTAGCATAGGCCGCAGTGAGCATGGTTAAGAAGGTTGTTCTGTTGGATTCCTGTGCCATATAGCCACTGTCTTTTGCCGTATTGGTAGCGTTTGTGTAGTTGCTTGCCGAAAAGGTGGGGTCACCATCGGTCATAAGAACGAATATCGGCATACGGCCGGTTCCGCCCTGAATCTGTCCGCTTTCAATAGTTGTGTCTGCATCAAGAAATTCTCGCATGGCAAGGAATATACCACCCTGAGTATAGGTGCCGCTTGATTGGGCTACCTTGCCGGAAACGGTGTTGTTCGCGCTGTTTTTAACTCCCGATGCAATATTGATGGAGTCGTCGCTTCCATTATAGGTAAGATAATCGCCGTTGGCATTGGGAGTGTAACGATCCAGGTCTAAAAGCATTGTTGCGTTTCCGTTATATACAACAATACCGATACGGTTATGGTTACCGACCTCATTGAGCTTCTTGATCGCTTCGTTGGTAGCGTTTGTAACGTCCCTAATGTCGTTCGAAGACATACTGTTTGAAGCATCGAGCACGAACATCGTATCGGTCGGAATCGCAGAATAACCTACCATTTCCTTATTGGAGGCAATAGCCGAAAGTGCAACGAGGAAATGGTTGTCCTTATCCTTCATTGTAACATCCGAATGGATGAAAGCCGGGTCGGTTACAACCGATTTATCTGTCCAGACAGCGCCTGCCGCATAGGTATCAATCCGGTCGTTGCCGTTGTAAAACAAGTTTTCGTAGTAATTGAGCGTTTGAGCGTCAACCACTCGGTTTTCCGCCTGTGTTGAAGCCGCCATTGCTGAAAGCGGAAAATAGGTCATAACAAGCGCCAAACAAAGAAATATGCTTAAAAATTTTTTTAAAAAATTTGTCTTCATACCATTACCTCCAAAAATCCCTTTTTGTATTGTCTCCGATTGCCATTTGTTCTGCCGTAACCTATTCATTTTTTACACCCGCCCCTTCTTTTTGACAGCGTTTGTTTTGAGGGCAATGACATAGACCAAACAGTTCTTCACCTTTTTGGAAAAAAACACAATCCGAGCAACTGCTGTCCTCATCTTTTTTTCCATTATAGAATTCACATACCGTCTGCATCGCGGTTGCTATCGGTATCCCCTCAGACGTATACTGTGGCTCTTTAATAAAGTCCGGATAAATCGGCATTGGCTCATTAAACAAGCTTTCCCGTTCATAACTCTCATAATAACCATATAGTAACCGAAACGTTTTATCGAAAATTGTCACTTCTTTGTACAGGTCACCCTCTTTTGGTGCAGCAGGTGGCTGTGTATTTTGCATCATAATTTTTGTTAACATAGGGACTCCTTTCTATCAAAAGGCAAAAAGAAAACATCTGCCGTACTATTATGATAATAGTATAGCAGATGCTTTTTTAGTTCGGTATCTCCGAAAAGAAAGTTTTTTGGCCATATTTTTTGAGGGTTTATATGTCCTTTTTTATTAAAAAGTGGCTATAATATGGCGGCAAAATCTTCCCTTGACATTCCGGTTTTATTTGAAACATTTGTAACAGCTTGTTTTACAGCGGATATAGACATATTAAGTGTTTCAGCTATTTGACTGTTTTTGAAACCAAACGCAGCCAATTTTGCAACTTCACGCTCTTTAGGTGCAAGTGTAGTTGCTAAGTTCTTGCCACGAACAGAGCCACTGAGTTTTGTCCAACCTGCCATATAAACATGATATAAATCACGCACAGCATACCAAACATCCAAATCAACCCTTGATAATCTTTGCTCTAAAAGCGAATCTAAAGTACGACCGTATTCAGCTAAAATCCCAAACAATTTGTCGGGCAATGCAAGTGCTACTGCGCGGTCTATATGATAAATGGCCTGTTCATCGTTGCCACCGGTGTGATAGATAGCGGCACAGGTCATACGCAAATATATTTCGGCTATAATGGAGTTATCCGCCACAGCCTGCGAAATCATGGGCTCTATAGTATTAGGTATTATAGTCATCAACGACAATCCATGCACACCCTGTAACTCAAACTGCTTTGTAGCAAGACCATAGCCAACAGCATATAGGTACTTGGCATAAAACACCTTTGCAGCAGGAAGAGCATCCTTATGTAATGGTTCGAATCGACCCATTTTAAACCATTCCGGAAAAGAAGAAACATCATACAAAATACTGTCAATGGCCGTTATGGAAAAGACGATTATATCCCGATCTGCTTCTGATTTGGCAGGCGCTTCTGCGATATGTATCTTCGCCTGTCGCCACATATTAAGGTCGCCACGCCAAATAGCACATAGTCCTAAAAGCATACCTGCCGATATAACAGCATAAAAGCCGGAATGTTTATGAAGAAGATAATATGCGCTATCATAAACTTTTTCAATATTCCCTTTAGAGTAAGCGATTTCAGCACTAAAAAGAATTTGTGCTTCGGGATTCCCTTCCAGTGCCGCAATGCTTTTTTCTGCCGTTCCGGCATCACGATATAGGTCGGTCATATGCAAAAAAGGAGTTTTACGCGGCATTGGCATATCTTTTTTTAATAAAGAAGCCATATTATCTTTACTTGCTTTTGTTCTGCCATCAATAGGCTTTTGTGCGGTTTTCGGAATCATCCATGCTTTGCCAAACCGTGTAGCACCTTCCACTTTTCCGTTGGCACATAGTGTTTGTAACCTCCTTGGTGAAATACCCCACTTTTCTGCCGTTTCCGTTATATTTAAATACTCCATACAATAACCTTTCTGACACAAAACATATCGTTCGCAAATGCGCTTATTACAACCTCATTATACATCGTTTTAACGAACAATGCAATATCTTTTTGTATTTACATTTTATAAAAACATCGTATAATCCTATTAGTGAAATTCCTGAAAGGGGGTTTTTGATTGGAGCATAGAAAATTTATAAAAATCATCAATATAGTTTTGATTGCGGTTTTTGTAATTGCTGCTTTTAATATAGGAAAGATTTATTACAACTACAACAAGGCAGATAACACCTACGAGGGAATACAGGATGAATATGTTGCTACCAAGGAAGTTGAGTCTACTCCCGAAGTAACACAAGGTAGTGAAAACCAACAACCCAAAATGACGGAGTCTCCGATAACGATTGACTTTGATGCCTTGCTTAACAGAAACCAGGACGTAATTGGTTGGCTCTACTGTCCTGATATCATTATTAAAGCAAGAACTGCGCGAGGTTGAAAAGAGTATAAAGAATATGCTTGATGCTATCCAAAACGGAATCTTTACTCCCTCCACAAAAGAGAGATTAGAAGAACTCGAAACAAGGAAAGAAGATTCGAAAATTTCCATTGCACAAGAGCAAATGTTCAAGCCTATGTTGAATCCAAAAGAAATCAAATTCTTCTTCAATAAACTTCGCAAACTTGATACCACAAAGCAGGAGCACCGGCGTTCGTTGATAAACAATTTCGTAAATGCAGTTGTTCTGCACGATGACCGCATTGATTTTGTCTTCAACTATCAGAAGGGCACGAAAACCGTGGCCTTCAAAGAATGGGAAGAGGCGTCCGAAGGAAGTTCGGATTTAATCGTGTCTGCTCGACCATCCAAAAGGTCCAGTTGGGACTTATTGCGCAGAAAAACCCCCGAAATCCCGACTTTTAATCGTGATTTCATGTGTTTTTTTAATCTTTGGCAAGCCGTTGTTTCGTGTATAAGCGGGGCTGCTTTTTACAGTGCGATCTCGTCAATTCGTTTCAATTGTTCGGCGGTGAACGGCGCCGCGTGAATCGCTCGGATGTTATCCAAAATCTGTTCAGGTTTGGATGCACCCACCAGCACACCGGTGACCTCCGGGGCTTTGAGCACCCACGCAAGTGACATCTGCGCCAAGGTTTCGCCGCGCTCGGCGGCAATGGCGTTCAAGCCCTTGATCTTATTGACCATGGCTTCGGTAAGCGCGCTTTCTTTCAAGAAAAGGCCGCTTGTTTTTACGCGGCTGTCCGACGGAATTCCGTGCAAATACCGATTGGTGAGCAATCCTTGTGCCAACGGACTGAACACGATAATGCCTTTCTTTTCACGGCGCGCTTCGCCGAGCAATCCGTTTTGTTCCACCGTGCGGTCAAAAATGGAGTACCGGTTTTGGTTGATGATAAAAGGGCAATTCAGCGCGCGCAAAATAGCCGCCGCCTTTTTCATCGTGGGACCATCGTAGTTGGACAAGCCGGCATACAACGCTTTGCCGCTTTTTACCGCTGTATCCAAAGCACCCATCGTTTCTTCCAGTGGGGTTTCCGGGTCGGGACGATGGTGGTAAAAAATATCCACATAGTCCAGTTTTAGTCTTTTTAGACTTTGATCCAAACTGGAAAGCAGATATTTACGGCTGCCAAAATCGCCGTACGGACCTTTCCACATATAATAGCCCGCTTTGGTACTGATCACCATTTCATCGCGGTGGGCGGCCATTTCTTCGTGCAGAATTTTGGCGAAATTGAGTTCGGCCGTACCGACCGCGGGTTGCCCGTAGTTGTTGGCGATATCAAAATGGGTGATCCCGTTATCAAAAGCCGTGAAACACAGTTGTTTCATCGTTTCGAAATTGTCGTTTGCACCAAAATTATGCCACAACCCCAACGACACCGCGGGCAGTTTGAGCCCGCTTTCGCCGCATTTGTTGTATAGCATTTCCTCGTACCGTGCAGAAGAGGCGATATACATACGCTGCCATCCTTTCTTACAAAAAAGCCCGCAACACGTTGCGGACTTTTCTTTTGGTTTACTTTTCGATCAGTTTGCTGATTTCCGCCTGGAACGAACTGATGTCCTTGAATTGGCGGTATACCGACGCAAAGCGCACGTAGGCAACCTCATCAATGTCTTTAAGGGCGGTCATCACGTATTCGCCGATTTGCTCGGTAGACACTTCACGGGCGAGTGAGTTTTGAATGGTGGCTTCAATGTCGTTCACCACATTCTCCAACGTTTGCATGGGGACGTGGCGTTTTTGGCATGCGCGCACCATACCGCTCATTAACTTTCCACGGTCAAACAACTCACGCGAACCATCTTTTTTCACCACGACCAACGGCACGCTTTCCACGATCTCATACGTCGTAAACCGTTTGGCGCACGCCAAACATTCACGGCGGCGGCGGATACGCGTTCCTTCATCGGTAGGACGGGAGTCGATCACCTTGCTGTCTTCCACACCGCAAAACGGACATTTCATAGCCCATACTCCTTTCGGTATTTGGCATAATACACCAAATCAGACACTATATGTAGTATATCACAATCCTGTAGAAAAGTGCAAGAATTTTTTTAAATCGCACATACTATGTTCGGTGATGTTATGTACGACCGCATAAAACGGCTATTGGATATCGGACTATCTTCTTTCATGCTGGTTTTATTATCCCCTCTTTTCTTTTCCGTTATGTTTGCCGTAAACTTGGAAGCGAGGGGCAATATCTTTTTCAAACAACAACGGATGGGGAAAAACGGGCACCCGTTTGTGATTTATAAATTCCGCACGATGCACCCCGATGCACCGCACAACGTAGCCTCACACCGTTTGATCAATGCCGCGCGGTTTATTTCCCCCATCGGCCGCTTTTTGCGCATTACCAGTTTGGATGAGCTGCCGCAACTGCTTAACGTTCTGAAAGGCGATATGAGTTTTGTGGGGCCGCGGCCGGTGATATTACAAGAAACACGTCTTCTCTCTTTACGCCGTCAAGTGGGGGCCGATCGGGTCCGCCCGGGTATTACGGGGCTGGCGCAGATCCGTGGGCGCGACCGCGTATCCGATGAAGAAAAAGCGGCGTATGACGGCGAATATGCGAAAAACTATTGCTTTTTGATGGATATGCGCATTTTGCTTTCGTCGATCAAATATGTGTTGAAACGCAAAGATGTTTGTTTGTGACCAAGAAACCCGTCTGTTCATACACTGATAAACAGGAGGGATGGGTATGGAACTGACAGGGTTTCCTTTTCGTTTTTTTCTGGGAAGCAGTTCGCCAACGGGGTTTTGGGGCACGGCGCCCCGCTTGTATGACCCCGAAGACGGATGGCGCGTGTATTTGCTGAAAGGCGGCGCGGGGTCGGGCAAGTCCACGCTGTTAAAACGCGTTGCCGCGCGCGTGGGGGAAGAAGCCGAGCTGTTTTTTTGCTCAGCCGATCCACGTTCGTTGGATGCGGTGTGCGTACCCTCGAAACGCTTGCTGGTAGTCGATGCCACGGCACCGCACGTATTAGAGCCGCGTTTGTGGGGTGCGTGTGAACAACTGCTTCCGTTATCACTGTGCGCCGACGAGGGGCAATTATACCAAAAACGGGAAAACATAGCCGCCCTTGTGCGTGAAAACAAGGAACATCACCGTCGTTGCCGCCGACTGTTATCCGCTGCGGCCGAGTTGCTTTCCCAAAACCGCCGCACCGCGCGGGAGGCGTTGGACGAAGAGGAATTGCGCGCGTTCGCGATGCGCCTTGCCAAGCAGGAATGGGAACAGACATCGTGGGTTGGGAATGAAAAAACACGACTTCTTCGTGCTGTCACCCCCGACGGTATGATCACGTTTTTTGAAACCGTACAGGCGCTTTGCCCACGCATCTACGTGTTGTGTGATGAGTACGGCGCCGCCGCACCCAAACTGTTGCAACTACTGAAGCAGCGCGCGGTAGACGACGGACTGGACGTGGCGGTGTCCCCCCACCCGTTGTTCCCCGAAACCGTGACCGAGCATCTGTGGTTACCCCAGATCGGCACCGCTTTTCTCACCGCCAACCGCTTGCACCCCGTAGATTTTCCCGTATACCGTCGCCTACATATGACGCGTTTTTTGGATACCAAGCACGTGCAAGAACACCGCCATCAACTCGCCTTTCGCGAGCGCGCCGCCAAGGAACTGCTGGACGGTGCCGTCACCGCGCTGTCCGAGGCACGGCAAGTACACACCGCATTGGAACAATACACAGCCGACGCCACCGACTGGGAGGCCGTTTTACAGCTGACCGACACTTTTTTGGAACGAATGGGGATATGAAAACCCGCCTTGCCGATGGCAAGCCGGTTTGCTTTTTATCCGTGATGCGATTTGAATCCTTTGCCGAACACTTGGTCGGTAGAGGTAATGATGATAAAGGCCTCGGGGTCAATGGATACCACCAATTTGCGCAAAGTATACAGTTGCGGTCGGCGCAACGCGCATAGGAGCACGCGCCGTTTTTGACCACTGTACGCTCCTTCGCTTTCCAGTTTGGTGCATCCGCGCCCCATTTGGCTGACAATGGCCGTGGCAATTTCATCGTCCTTTGTGCTCATAATCATCGCCATTTTGCCGGCATCGCCGCCGTATACCAACGCATCCAATACGGTGGAAGACACAAACACCAAAATAATCGCATACATCGCCGCCGTGACACCGAACGTGAACGCGCCGACACCGATAACAACAGCATCCACAATTAAGATGAAACGGCCGACGGAAATGTGCGGAAAACGACGTTCAAACAACCGCGCCACGATTTCACTGCCACCCGTACACGCGCCGCGCATATACAACAACCCCAACCCGAGCCCCATCAGCAAACCGCCGAAGATGGGCACCAGCAACGGGTCGTCTTTCCCAATATACGCGGGAACGTTCAAAGCCGTAAACAAGTCAATGGCCACCGAACTCCACGCCGTACAGATGAGGGTTCGGACGGTAAAGGCGCGGCCGCCTTTGAACCACGAGGCGATAAACAACGGCACGTTCATTGCCAAAATGGCCAAACCGATAGGAATTGCGGGAACATAGTGGTGCAAAATGGTGGCAACACCCGTAAGGCCACCGGGAACAAGCGCATTGGGAGCGGTGAAAATGACCACCGCCAACGCATAGCACGTACCGCCAACCAAATAGAAAAATACATCGATTAAGCCAAACAAGCGTTTGCGTTTGGGGCGTTTGTCCCGTTTGTTTCTCATATTGGTTCATCCTCCACAATGAGCATAAACAATTCGCGTACACGGTCCAGGTTTCCCGATAAGTATAAATATCCAAACAAGGTTTCCAACCCCGTGGCTTTGTGGTACCCATTTCCGCTACGCGAAGTATGGGCATTCCGACCGCGTTTATACACCGCCAGTTCGGTTTCGGTGAACTGTTCGAGCAGTTTATCCACCGCCGCGGCTTGCGCCTCGGCACGCACCTGCGTGACCGACAATTTATGCAATTCCTTGTTGGGGCGGTTGGCAAGCGACACCAACCGTTCGCGTACCATCAGTTCGTACACACCGTCCCCCACAAACGCGAGGTTGAGCGGACTAACGGTGCGCAAATCCACGTCCATCGGTAACAATCGTTCCATAACGGCTCCTTTCGAATTGCTCCTGTCACCCTAATACACAAAGTCAAATTCCAAATCGTAGATGCTGACCGTGTCACCTTCCTGCACACCCGCATCCACCAATTGTTGAATGACGCCGCTTGACTGCAGCACCTTTTCAAAATACTGCAAACTGTCGGGTTCTTGCAAATCGATGGTTTGCAACAGGCGCAACAACCATTCGCCTTCCACAAAAAACACCCCGTCGTTGTTGACAATGCGCACCTCTTTGTTGGACAACGCCGCCACGTCCGTTACGGGAATCGGCTCTGCCTCGAATTCGCGAATGGGCGGCAGTTCCCGAAGTTTGGCGGCACACGCGTTGACAAGTGCATCGGTGCCGTGAGCGATGGCAGCCATCATCGGGAAATATTCATACCCGCGCGCGCGAATCTCCGTCTCAAATTTTGCCAAGGTTTCGTCGTCGGTCAGATCGCACTTGTTTCCCGCCACAATCATCGGACGGGAGGCCAATTCCGGATTGAACTTTTCCAGTTCGCGGTTGATAATATCAAAATCTTCCAGAGGATCGCGCCCTTCGCTTCCCGAGACGTCCACAATGTGAATGAGCAAACGACAACGTTCCACGTGGCGCAAAAATTCGTGCCCGAGACCAACGCCTTCGCTTGCGCCTTCAATGACACCGGGGATATCCGCCATAACAAACGAAGCGCCCTGTGCCACACGCACCACACCGAGAACGGGGGTAAGCGTGGTGAAATGGTAGTTGGCAATTTCGGGCTTGGCCTCGCTTACCACCGAAATGAGCGTGGATTTTCCCACGTTGGGAAACCCCACCAACCCCACGTCGGCAAGCAGTTTGAGTTCCAGCCTTAGATCGTATTCTTCCCCGGGGGTGCCGGGTTTGGCAAACCGCGGGACCTGACGGGTGGGCGTGGCAAAATGCGCATTGCCCCAACCGCCGCGGCCGCCCTTGGCCGCCACAAACGGCTCATCGCCCGACATATCCGCCATCAAACGGCCGGTGTTGTTATCGTACAACAACGTGCCGCGCGGAACGGCAATGACAATATCCTCTCCCGTTTTACCAAAACGGCGGTTTTTATTGCCGTCCTCACCGGGGGCGGCGGCATATTTTCGTTTGTAGCGGAAATCGGACAACGTGTTCGCACCGTCTTGTGCGACAAACACCACGTTGCCGCCGCGGCCGCCGTCACCGCCGTCAGGCCCGCCCGCCGCGACGAATTTTTCGCGGTGAAACGACACCGCCCCGTTTCCGCCGTTACCGGCTTTGATGTGTATCACTGCTTTATCGATAAACATGTTCGTATTCCTTTCGCAACAAAAAACGCAGTCGCCGCGGCGACTGCGCTCATAACCCAAATGTTCGCCCACGGGCCGTGTGTTGGGACCGCACGGGACAACGCCATTCGTTCTTACTCCGTGAAACCGGACTGAACGAGAGCGACCAACGCTTCGACCGCTTCTTCTTCGTCAGCACCGTCTGCAATGATGCGGATGGTGGTACCGCCGACGATACCCAGGGACAACACACCAAGCAAGCTCTTAGCGTTCACGCGGCGATCTTCGCGTTCTACCCACAACGAGGACTTGTATTCGTTTGCTTTTTGGATGAAAAACGTGGCCGGACGGGCATGCAGGCCTACTTGATTTTGAACCAAAACATCTTTAACGTACATACGATTACTCCTTTTGTCGGTCGTCCGAAATTTGTTGTGTTTACACATCTATATTATACCAAATTTAGGTGCTCCGTCAATGAATTTTGCCGTCAAAACTTGTCAAAAATCGCAATTTTGTCTATCTGCCCTATTCGTACCAAAACAAGACGAACCCATTTGTGCAATTTGACTATAACGGTTGACAACTTTTGGTTTGTTCGTCAAGCCACGCTTTTTCCTTGTCGGTAAGGTCTGCCTTTTCCAGCATATCGGGGCGGTGGCAGTACGTCCTCCATAACGATTGTTCCCGCCGCCAGGCCTCAATATTCTTGTGATGTCCCGAAAGTAACACTTCAGGCACTTGACGGCCTTCCCACACGGCGGGACGCGTGTATTGCGGGTACTCAAGCAACGAGGAAAAATGGCTTTCTTCGGTAAAACATACGTCGTCCGACAACACGCCGGGAATCATCCGCGAAATGCAGTCCACCACCACCATAGCGGGCAATTCACCGCCCGTAAGCACGTAGTCCCCGATGGAGATCTGCTCATCCACCAACGCTTCCAGCACGCGCTCGTCCACCCCTTCGTAGTGGCCGCAAAGCAAACACACCTCGGGAAGTTCCGCCAACTCACGCGCGCGTTGCTGCGTGAGGTTTTTCCCCTGCGGGGACAAATAGATGAGATGCGGGCGGTGGCCAAGCTGGTCACACACCGCGCGGAAGCAGTCGGCAATGGGTTGCGCATTCATCACCATGCCCATACCGCCGCCGTAGGGATAATCGTCCACTTGTTTTTGCTTGTTTTCGGTGTAATCGCGGATTTGGTGGCA
Source organism: Acutalibacteraceae bacterium (assembly GCA_045603285.1). GTDB lineage: Bacteria > Bacillota > Clostridia > Oscillospirales > Acutalibacteraceae > RGIG3009. The sequence goes on from JAZULW010000086.1 coordinate 15,459, forward strand.
CCGAATGTCCAAGATTCCTTTTTGTCGCGCCCTACCAATGATGCTCTCGCTGAGCACCGCATTGCACGAATCGGGGAATAAGGTCAATATATCAAATCTCATCGTCAAACAATCCTGCCATTGCAAAAATTCGAATTTCGCCGCCGTCAATGTCCACCTTTTTCACCACGTCGGGAATCGCGGGAATCAACACTTCTGTTCCGTCGGGCGTTTGCAGGTGGTACACGTTGTTGGCGCCCGTTTCGGTCACGTCGGTACAAACGCCGTACACCGCACCGCTTTCATTGTCCACCACCGAAAGGCCGATGAGATCGCAAATAAAATAGCGGCCTTTGGGCAATTTCACGTCACGGCGGTTGAGGTACAGCACCGTGCCGCGCAACGCTTCGGCTTGTTCCACCGTGTCCACCCCTGTCATTTTGACAAGCGCCACGTTTTTGTGCGGACGGCACGTTACCTTTACGAGACGGGCACCCTCGTCAAAATACAGTGTTTTAATAGGCGTAAGCGTGGCGGCACTGTCGCACCACGGTTGCACTTTCACTTCACCGCGCACACCGTGCACACCCACGATCTGCCCCGCCTCTAAATACTGCTTTTTGCTCATTGCACCACCGCCGCTTTCAGCGCCTCGGTGCGGTCGGTTTGTTCCCAACGCACGTTCACGTCGGTACGGCCGAGGTGACCGTAGGCCGCCAAGGGGCGGTATTGCGGGCGGCGCAGGTCGAGCGTATCGATGATGGCGGCAGGGCGGAAATCGAACACCGACTCCACCGCGCGCGCAAGCACTTCGTCTGCTACCACACCCGTGCCGCGCGTGTCCACGCGCACCCAAACAGGGCGCGCCACGCCGATGGCATAGGCCAGTTGCACTTCACATTGTTTGGCAAGGCCCGCCGCCACCACGTTCTTAGCCGCATACCGCGCCATATAACTGGCAGAACGGTCCACCTTCGTGGGGTCTTTGCCCGAAAACGCGCCACCGCCGTGGCACGCGTATCCGCCATAGGTGTCCACGATAATTTTACGGCCGGTCAAACCGCTGTCGCCTTGCGGACCGCCCACCACAAAACGGCCGGTGGGGTTCACGAATATCTTGGTATTTTTGTCCATCAATTCCGCCGGAATGATGCGGCGAATGAGTTTGTCCTCCATATCGGCACGAATGGTATCCAGTTCCACGTCCGCCGCGTGTTGGGTCGATACCACCACGGTATCCACCCGCACGGGGGTGTTGTCGTCGTATTCCACCGTCACCTGTGTTTTGCCATCGGGGCGCAGATACGTGAGAGTCCCGTTTTTGCGAAGCGCGGTCAATTCACGCGCCAAACGATGCGCGAGCGCGATGGGAAGCGGCATCAGTTCCGGCGTTTCGTCACACGCAAAACCAAACATCAACCCTTGATCCCCCGCACCGATGCGGTCGTACGCGTCGGTACCGCCGCCGCGCGATTCCAGTGCCGCGTTAACGCCCATCGCAATATCGGGCGACTGTTTGTCCAGCACGGTCAGCACCGAACAGGTGTTGCCGTCAAATCCTCCTTTGCCGTCATACCCAATGTCGCACACCACGTCGCGCACGATGCGGGGAATATCCACCGTTGCGGTGGTGGTGATCTCGCCCATTACCAGCACCATACCCGTGGTGGTGACGGTTTCGCACGCGACATGGGCATTCGGGTCTTGCGCCAAAATGGCATCGAGAACGGCATCGGACACGCAGTCGCACACTTTATCGGGATGCCCCTCGGTTACGGATTCGGATGTAAAGAAATGTTTTGCCATTGTTTTTCTTCCTTTCTTTTCGCAACAAAAAAGCGCCCCGCAAGGTGGGGCGCTTTGTCCACCTCATCTGTCAGGATTTGGCACCTTGCCATACGCAGGTTGCCGCGGCTTCACAGGGCCTGTCCCTCAGCCGCTCTCGATAAGGAAATATTCAGTTCGACATAATCATATCATATTTTTCGCCATTGTCAAGGGGGTTATTTTTCCCATTTGTCGCACAGCGATTCGATCTGCCCCGTAAACTTGGCCAGGTCTTTGTTAGCACGGCCGCGGCAATGCTCAATGACGCGCAACAAGCGTTGCCCCGCCGCCAGCAACCGACCGAACACCGCGTTTTCACGCACACCGCCGCCGTCCGTACGGCGCACGATACGACGGCGCGAACCTTTGGTCACGCACATATCGGCAATCAAGTCCCATCCGTCGCCGCTGTACGGTGCATCGGCGGTGATGCCTTGCTCGTTTAAACGGGCGGTCAACGTTTCGCACGCTTCTTCGTCGCCGTGGTTGACAAACACACGGGTCGGTTTCGGGTCAAACGCGCTCACCCACCGCAACAAGCCGTTGTCGTCCGCGTGACCGCTGATACTGTCCAGCTTCACGATCTCGGCGCGCACCGAAATGCTCTCACCGAACAGTTTTACCGACTTGGCACCATCCAGCAAAAACCGCCCCACCGTGTTTTCCGACTGATATCCCACAAAGCAAATGGTGCTTTCGGGGCGCCACAGATTGTGCTTGAGGTGATGGCGAATGCGCCCCGCCTCACACATACCGCTTGCCGACAGGATCACTTTGCTGCGTTTGTCCTCATTGATGGCGCGCGAATCGTCTGCCGTCACACTGGTGGTCAACCCGTTAAATTGCAACGGGTTGATGCCGTTATTCAGCAGTTCCAGCGTTTGCTCGTCGTAGCAGTCGCGCGCGTCGTCGGAAAACAGTTTGGTAGCCTCTACCGCCAGCGGACTGTCGATCACCACGGGGAAATCGGGGTAATTCGGCACCAAATTCTGCTGTTTTACCTCACGCAAAAAGTACAGCAGTTCTTGCGTGCGCCCCACCGCAAAAGACGGAATGACCACGTTGCCGCCGCGGTCAAACGTGCGGCGGATAATGGCGGCCAGTTCCCCCACGTAATCGGGGGTCTGTTTGCTGTGACTGCGGTTACCGTAGGTGGATTCCACCACCACGTAGTCCGCCGCCGCGGGATGTTGCGGATCACGCAGGATGGGTTTGTTTACGTTTCCGAGGTCGCCCGAAAACACAATGCGCCGTGTTTCGCCGTTTTCCGTCACCGCCGCCGTGATGCTGGACGAGCCCAGCAAATGCCCCGCATCGGTGAATCGTAATACGAGGCCGTCCCCCGCGGGACAGTCGGTTTCGTATTCACACGGAACAAACAACGGCAACACGCCTTCCACGTCTTTCATCGTGTAAAGCGGCACGTACGCGGGTGCGCCCGAACGTTTGGCTTTGCGGTTGCGCCACTGCGCTTCAAATTCTTGAATGTGCGCCGAGTCGCGCAGCATCAATTCGCATAAACGGCAAGTTGCACGCGTGGCATACACCGCCCCGCGAAACCCTTGTGCATACAACATCGGAATCTTGCCCGAATGGTCAATGTGCGCGTGGGTCAGCAACACCGCGTCAATATCCGCGGCGGCAACCGACAGTTCCTGATTTTCGAACATATCGCGCCCTTGTTCCATACCGCAATCGATGAGAATGTGGCGGTTTCCGAACGACAGCAACGTGCTACTGCCCGTCACTTCGTGCGCCGCGCCGAAAAAGGTGAGTTTCATACTATATCACTCCTTAACTTTCAGTATACTCGTTTTCCCACAAAAAAACAACCCGCAAAGCGGGTTGTTTTTTAGCTCTTATCCGCCGATTTGGAACACAGGGCGCAAACAAGAGATAACGTGATCGCGGCGGCGATACCGCCCGCCGTTCCCGTGACACCGCCCGTGAAGATCCCGAGCCACCCTTGTTTGGCGATGCCTTCTTCCACCCCTTTGGCAAGCGCATAGCCAAACCCCGTAAGGGGCACCGAGGCACCCGCACCCGCGAAGTCGATCAGCGGTTCATACACACCGATGGCGGTGAGCGCCACTCCTGCCGTAACAAAAATCACGAGAATACGCGCGGGAGTGAGTTTGGTGAGATCGATCAGCACTTGCCCCACCGTACAAATGGCGCCACCCACCGCAAACGCTTTCACGAGCATCCAGATATCCATCAGTTTTCACCCTCCTGTGTGGGCGGCGGCGTTTTGGGAAGCCCTGCCGCAATGGTGGGAAACACGTTGCCCGAATCGGATGTGGGTTGAATCTCATACGTGCCGTATTTGTTGATGAGTTCTTCACAGTCGGTGGGTTGCACGTTGAGCGATTGCACATTCAGCGGAATGTCCACCGCCTCTTCGGGCTTTGGGGGTATTTTTTTAGCCATTCTATCCTCTCCTTTAAGAATAGAATGGCTAAGTTTTGAGATTTTATTCGCCTTTTTTCTCTTGCAACAACGCACGAATGTCACGCAAGATATCTTCCTGCGTTTCCGCGGCCGTGGCTTCTTCCTCGGCTTGTTCTTCTTGTTTTTTCTCAAACAACGCTTTGGCTTTGGCCTGCATGGCAAGTACCGCTTTGAGTGCCACAAAAATGCAGAAGGCCACAATGAGGAAATCGATGATCGCTTGAATGAACATCCCATAGTTGACCGCGACTTCGGGCGTGTCACCGACCGCGGGAGTGAGCACCCATTTCCATTCGGTGAAATTAAGGCCGCCGACCGCCAAACTGATAAGCGGCATAATGACGTTGTCCACCAATGCCGTCACAATGGCTTTGAACGCATTGCCGACGATGACCGCTACCGCCATATCGATGACGCTGCCACGGGTGATGAATTCTTTAAATTCGGCAAAAAACTTTTTCATTTGTAACACTCCTTTTTATTTTGACCGCAACCGGCGGAAAAAACCTTTTAAAAGCGCACGGCTCTCCTCTTCCATTAAGCCGTGTTCCACGGTAGGCCGATGGTTATACGGCAGCGAAAACAGATCCACCACCGAACCGCACGAACCCGCTTTGGGGTCCTCGGCTGCAAACACCACACGGTCAAGCCGTGCGTTGATGATGGCGCCGGCACACATCGGGCACGGCTCCAACGTGACGTACAGCGTACACCCCGAAAGCCGCCAGCCACCGAGTACCGCACACGCGTTATGAATGGCTTCGATCTCCGCGTGCGCCAGCGCGTGCTTGCCCGTTTCGCGGCGATTACGCCCCGTGGCAATAATGGTGTTGTCTTTCACCACCACTGCCCCGACAGGCACTTCCCCCTCGGCGGCGGCTTCGGCTGCCAATTGGAGTGCCACTGTCATAAACTCTCTCTCGTTCATACCGCCACCATACTGAACAGCAGCTGAACGGCCAACACCAACACAGCAATCAGCATTGCGGGGGACAACAGTGCGATGCGCACACGGCGGGCAACCGTAAAAAATGAGGTTCCGTTATGAATGGGACGAAGAACGTCGAGGCGACCCGAACCACCTTGGTCACGCAACAGCAACGCACCGATGGCGGCAATGCCCGCACACGCCACGGCAGCAAACACGAGAATGATCTGTTCTTCTTGGGCAGAGGGGTAGGCTTTGGCAAACCAGTCAAGCAATACCGACATCAGGTTATTGCCAAAATGCACCAGTATGCACGGCCAGATACTGCCCGTGCTTGTGAACAGCCAACCGAACACCAGCCCCATAAAGAAGGCAAACGGAAACTGCAGAATGTTGCCGTGGAATATACCAAACAGGAAAGCCGACAACACAATGGCAATGCCGTTGCCGAACGGCTTTAGTGCGCCTTGAATGTAGCCGCGGAAAATCAGTTCTTCCGCCAACGCGGGCAGCACCGCGGTGGACACAATGTTCAGTACCAAACTGGTGGCGGTAAGTTCCATCGTATCGGGAAATTCCGGATACGGAATGCCGATGAGGGTAAAAAAGTCCATCAAATAACTTGACAGCAAGTTGGACAAAATGGCCAACCCCATACCGGCCAACAACAGGCATACCGCCGCGCCGAATCCCACTTTTTTAAGAGGGAACGGATGAACGCGCACGCGGGAGTTTGCCGCCGTTATGAGTGCAGGAACGGGTAAAAAGAGCAAATACAACACCATCGTTAACATTAAATAGCCGGTGTTGCCGAGGCCGTAGTCGCCCGCCATCAAGTCCAGCACGCCGAACGAAGAAAGCGCGATCAACAAGACGGAGATCACGACATTGGCACCAAACATCATCAGTATCATACTGCCGCAAAAGTTGGCATTGCGGCGCAAGGCCTGCCGCTGCGCCTCTTCGGGCCGCATTTGAGGTAAGATCGGTTCGTACATAAGCAGTTCTCCTTTTGCAACTGCTATTATACCGCACTTGACATTCTTTTGCAAGAAATGTGTAAAATTTTTCAAAATCGGTTGCCGAACGGCGGAAAATGCGATATACTGTACGCATTAAGGTGACAAAGGGGTTTAACAGTATGGCAAAAATTCAAATGAAAACGCCGCTTGTGGAGATGGACGGCGACGAAATGACCCGCATTTTGTGGAAAGAAATCAAAGAACGGCTGATCTGCCCGTTTGTGGATTTGAAAACCGAGTATTACGACCTTGGTCTTCCCTACCGCGATGAAACGAACGACGAGGTAACGGTGAAAGCCGCCGAAGCCAACAAAAAATACGGTGTGGCGGTAAAATGCGCCACCATCACCCCCAACGCGCAACGCGTGGAAGAGTATAAATTGAAAGAAATGTGGAAAAGCCCCAACGGCACCATCCGCGCCATTTTAGACGGCACGGTGTTCCGCGCGCCCATCGTGGTAAAGGGTATCACCCCCACCGTGTCCACGTGGAAAAAACCCATCGTGCTTGCCCGTCACGCATACGGGGACATTTACAAAAACAGCGAGTTGTACGTAGACGGCGCTGCCAAAGCGGAACTCACCGTCACCTATCCTGACGGACGGGTAGACACCAAACTCATTCACGAGTTTAACGGCAGCGGTGTGTTGATGGGGATGCATAACACCGATGCCTCCATCCGCAGTTTTGCGCGTGCATGCTTCAACTATGCGCTGTCCCTCAAACAAGATTTGTGGTTCTCCACCAAAGACACCATTTCCAAAACGTACGACCACCGTTTTAAGGACATCTTCAACGAAATTTATGAGGCGGAATACAAAACCGCCTTTGAAGAAGCCGGTATTGAATACTTCTACACCCTCATTGACGATGCGGTGGCGCGCGTGGTGCGTTCCGAAGGCGGCTTTATTTGGGCCTGCAAAAACTACGACGGCGACGTGATGAGCGATATGGTGGCCACGGCATTCGGCTCGCTGGCGATGATGACCAGCGTGCTTGTCTCTCCCGACGGCAATTTTGAGTACGAAGCGGCACACGGAACGGTTACTCGCCACTATTACAAACACTTGAAAGGCGAAGCCACCTCCACCAACTCGGTGGCCACCATTTTTGCGTGGTCGGGCGCTTTGCGCAAACGCGGCGAATTGGACGAATTGCCCGAATTGATCGCTTTTGCCGACAAATTGGAAGCCGCCACTGTCGGTACCATTGAGGACGGCGTGATGACGGGCGACTTGTATCTGCTTTCCACCTTGCCGAACAAGCGCAAAGTGGGCAGCATTGAATTTTTGGACGAAATTGCGAAAAGACTGGCTTGACAAACACACATATCCGCGCTATAATTGGTAAAAATTGAACAAGGGGTGCTGAGTTTTCGGCTGAGAGGAACACAAGTTCTAACCCTGTAACCTGATCCGGATAATGCCGGCGGAGGGATGTTTCATACTACACACGGTTTCCCGTGTGAGCGCGCGCGTATGACGCCCTTCCCGTTTTTCGGGAAGGGCTTTTTTCATCCACTGTTCAATTTTTGAAAAACAAATTGAAAGGATGTTTCTCGTGCAACAAAAATCCGTTTATCGTTTGGTGGAGAGCGCCTTGCTGCTTGCCATTGCCTCCGTACTGTCGGTCATCAAGATCATTGATATGCCCTACGGCGGCAGTGTAACGGCGTTCAGTATGCTGCCGCTGCTGATCATTGCCTATCGCTACGGCACCAAATGGGGCATGCTCACCGCCTTTACCTACAGCCTCATTCAACTGCTGCTCGGACTTGAAAACTTTTCGTACGTTACGGGGTTTCTTTCGTTGGCGGCTCTTGCGGTATTTGATTACCTCATTGCTTTTTTAGTATTGGGATTGGGCGGCCTTTTCCGCCGTGCAAACACCTCACAGGGAACCTCGCTGGCACTTGCCGCGGTTGTGACGGGTGTTTTGCGCTATCTGTGCCACACCGTTTCCGGCTTTACCGTATGGCGCGATCTCTCCGTTCCTTTTTCGCAATCATTGCTCTATTCGCTTTCGTATAACGCCACCTATATGATCCCCGAGATCATCATTTTGGCACTCGGCGCGGTATACGTCTCCCGCGTACTTTCATTTGAGCACACCAACATCACCCGTGCCGCGGCACAAAAAGAATCCTCCCGTGGTGCTTTGGCACTCTCGGTTGCCGCCAACACCGTGTTGTTGGTTGCCTGTGTATGGGTGGTCACGCTCGTGGCACCTGCTATGCAGTCTGCCGAAAGCGGTGAGTTGTTCCTTGCCGGTCTTGCCGGTGTAGATTGGGTGACCGTGTGCATTGTGGGGGGAAGCGGTCTTGTCCTGTTTGCCGTTTTAAACACCCTTGCCAAACGCCTGAACCGCCGATAACGTATTTCAAAAAAACCGCGGTAACGCAACAGTGTTACCGCGGTTTTTGCTTTAGTTGTGTTTGGCAAGACGGCGTTGAATGAGTTTGACGATCTCCACGATCGGAATCACGCAGAAACCAATGGCAATGGCAATGCCATATTCCATCAGGCCGATGCTTTCAAACCCGAAGGCGTTTGCCAGGAAGGGCACTTCACACACCGCCGTGGTGGCAAGCAGTGAACCGAGACCCGCGATCCACAAGGTTTTGTTTTGGTGGCCGATGGCAAACAAACTGCCGCGTTGCGAGCGCATATTGAAACTGTGGAAGATTTCCGCCATCGACATCGTAAGGAACGCCATGGTGGTGCCGTGGGTACTGTTGGTAATGAGCCGATTGCCCGTTTCCATAAAGTGTCCCACAAAGTACGAAAGCAATACCAAAGCCGCAACCATCACGCCTTGATAGGCAACGTCAAATCCAAGACCACCCGAGAAAATACCGTCTTTGGGGTTACGGGGACGGCGCGACATAATGTTTCGCTCCGCCTTTTCCATACCGAGAGCAAGAGCAGGGAAACAGTCGGTAACCAAGTTGATCCAGAGCAGATGCACGGGTTCTAAAATGGTGAAGCCAAGCAAAGTTGCCACGAAAATACACAACACTTCACTCATATTGGAGCCGAGCAAGAACTGAATGGCTTTGCGGATGTTATCGTAAATGCGGCGGCCTTCTTCCACCGCACCGACGATGGTGGCAAAGTTGTCGGCCGCAAGCACCATATCCGCCACGTTTTTGGTCACATCCGTACCCGTAATGCCCATACCCACACCGATATCCGCCGATTTGATGGACGGGGCATCGTTGACACCGTCGCCCGTCATGGCGGTGATATATCCTGCCGCGCGCCACGCATTGACGATGCGCGTTTTGTGTTCGGGTTGCACACGGGCATACACGCTGATGTTTTTGAATTCACGCGCGAATTCCTCGTCGCTCATATCGTTGAGTTCGGAGCCCGTGATGGCGCGCATCCCCTCTTCCAGAATTCCAAGTTCGCGCGCGATGGCGGTGGCGGTATCCACGTGGTCGCCCGTGATCATAATGGGCCGAATGCCCGCGTTGCGGCATTCCACGATGGCGGCGGTCACTTCGGGACGAACGGGATCGATCATACCGCAAAGTCCCCTAAGGGACAGATCCGTTTCCAGCACGTCGGGCTCGTAGGCAGGTTCGGACTCCCACGTGCGGGTGGCGCACGCAAGCACACGCAACGCGCGGTCGGCCATCGCTTTGTTGGCGGCCAAAATTTCGGCGCGGTACTGTGCCGTCATCGGGGTGGGCACGCCGTCTTTCCAATAATGCGTGCAACGGTCGATCACCACGTCGGGCGCGCCTTTGGTATACTGCACACGGCCGTCGGCGGTCGTATGCACGGTGGTCATCATCTTACGGGACGAGTCGAACGGCGCTTCGCCGCAACGCGGCATCACTTTCGCAAGGTCATATTTCTTCAAGTTGCGGTTGGCCGCCCACGTGACGAGCGCGGCTTCGGTGGGCTCTCCCGTAACCGTGCCGTCGTCGTTAAGTTCGGCATCACAGCACAAGGCCATGGCGGTGGCAAGCGCGTCTTCGTTTTCACCGAAGAAATCCACCACCGTCATTTTGTTTTGGGTGAGCGTTCCCGTTTTATCGGAACAAATGATCTGCGCACAGCCCAGCGTTTCCACCGCGGTGAGGCGGCGAATAATGGCATTGCGCTTGGACATATTGGTAACACCGATGGACAATACCACCGTCACCACGGCGGCCAAGCCCTCAGGAATGGCGGCCACAGCAAGCGACACGGCGATCATAAACGAATCCAATATGATGCGCACATCGGACAGACCGTTTCGGAGCAACTGCACACCGAACACCAGTGCACTGATGCCCAGCACCAGCCACGTGAGGATTTTGGACAGTTGCCCGAGTTTGATCTGCAGCGGGGTCTTGCCCTCTTCGGCTTGCGCGAGAGCACCGGCGATTTTGCCCATTTCGGTAGCCATACCGGTGGCAGTGACCACGGCCGTGCCGCGGCCGTACACGACAGTACCGCCCATATACACCATATTTTTACGGTCTCCGAGCGGCACGTCTTTGCCGTCGGTTAAGTTGATCAGGTCAATGAATTTGGTAACGGGCACAGATTCGCCCGTGAGCGCGGCTTCTTCCACTTGCAAGCTGGCGCTTTCCAGCAACCGCGCATCGGCAGGAACGGCATCGCCCGCTTCGAGCAAAATGATGTCACCGACCACCAGGTCTTCGCTATGGATCACACATACGCGGCCGTCACGCAGCACCTTAGACGTTGCGGCGGACATTTCCTGCAACGCCTCAATGGCTTTTTCGGCCTTGCTTTCCTGATACACACCGAGCACGGCATTGATGATGACCACCGCCAAAATGATGATCGCATCGGCAAAACCCTCGCTGTGCGCACCGCTCATCATATTGATGACTTCCAACACCGTGCTGACCACGGCGGCGGCAAGCAAAATCAAAATCATCGGGTCGGACAGTTGCTCCAAAAAGCGCTTGAACAACGATTTGCCGGGAGCCGCTTCCAATTTGTTTTTGCCGTTTTCCTCCAACCGTTTTTGCGCTTCGGCAGCAGAGAGACCGCTTTCCGTTGCGCCGAGTTGTTGCATTACAGTCGACTTGTCTTCGCAGTAATACTTCATTTTCTCGCTTCCTTTCCTAACGGGTTCCTCAAACAAAAAAGGTACAGCCGCATCGGCTGTACCTAGGTTTTTCGGAAACACCACACCATGTACAACCGTGCGATCGTGCATGAGTCTGGCAATTTAAAGCAAACCAGACCGAAAACGGTCAAGGTGTTGATTTGCTCCGCGCCGAAACGGCGCGCCTGCTACTCCCTCATTGGGTCTTACCGACGAACAGTATACCATTTTTCTTTTCCCTTTGTCAAGACTACATCATCAGGGACAATAGTAGCATTTCCCGTGCTTTGGCATACAATTCGTCAAATTCGGTAAGCGGCAACGGATTTTGCCCTTTGCCGAGCTCAATGGTAAAGGCAGGGCGGCGCAATTCTTCAATGAACCAATCCTTGAATCCCCCATGTGAGGCAAGGCCTTCCGGGTCGGCCAGTCGATACCCCGATGCCGATGCCATCACCATCGCCATCAACCGCGAGGCAGGGGGCGTGTGTTCGCCGTACCGCCAATAAATTTCTTCGCCCTGGGAATGCAGCGCCACCGCGTGCCGAAAATCGCCGCGGCGGCAAAGCGCCGTAAGGGCGCGTGTTTCCGGTTCGCTTTCGGGCGAAAAGCCGCCGAACCGCCGCGCACAAGGGCCAACAATGCCGTTTTTTTGTTCCTGCTGTTGCAATTGCTCCCAACCTGCGTTAAAATTATGATTAAGGTCGACCCCGTTTGCGTTGGCTTGCCACAACCCAACCGTATCACCGCCGAGCGCGTGTATGCGTTCGGCATACTCCCCCGTACTGTCGGCACCGTGGAGTGCTATTTGCACCCCATCGGGATTGACCAGCGGCACAAACACCAAACTGCGGCCTTCCATAGCACGTGCCATACGCCACCCATTCCACTCTTTTCCCGTGTGCAAGGCGGCGGCAATATCCTCACATAACCGCAGACACACCAGTGACGTGATCCATTCCTGGGCGTGAAAGGCAGCGGCCATCAATACGCGTTGTTTTCCCATCCCCACGGTAATACCCCAGATACTGCGCCCCAACACACTGCGCCCCATCGGTGCGGCGCTTAAACACGGGTACCGCGCACAAAGCGCCCCCACCAAACCGCTGATGTATCCGTAATCGGCAGGTGCCGCTTTTACCAATTGTTCCATTGCCAGTTCCCCCTTTATACTTTATATGAGTAAAGGAGTTTTGTTTATGAATCTAACCGAAAAAACCGTATCCGAATCGTATCCGTTTCGCGGCCGCATCATCCATTTGCGTGTGGACGACGTGGAATTGCCCAACGGTCGACTCGCCAATCGCGAGGTGGTGGAACATCCCGGCGGTGTGTGCGTGGCGGCGCTTACCGACGAGGGTGAACTGATCTTTGTGCGGCAGTTTCGTTATCCGTACAAAGAAATTGTGTTGGAATTACCCGCCGGCAAACGCGACAAAAACGGGGAAGACCCGTTGGACTGCGGCAAACGGGAACTGCTGGAAGAAACGGGAGCCACCGCCACCGACTATCGGTATCTGGGCGCGCTCTACCCCACTCCCGGGTATTGTGACGAGGTGATTCATCTGTACTTAGCGCAAGGCTTATCCTTCGGGGATGCGTGTCCCGATGAGGACGAATTTGTGGAAGTGGAACGCATTCCGCTTGAAACCGCGGTCGAGATGGTGCTAAACAACGAAATTCCCGATGCCAAAACCCAAGTAGCAATTATGAAGACGTATTTGTTGTTGCGTGGATAAACAAAAAGCTCCTCCCGTTGGGAGGAGCTTTTTACTTTTGCGGATACGCCGTTTCATCGGTTGCCACACCCGTTATTCCTCATTCTCTTTCAGAGCGCGGTAGCACAGACGGCGCAGGTCGTCCATCGTGCTGATGGTACCGGCCTCGCCACGCAAGGCGGCGGCACCGCGAAGCCCCCGCATATACCACGAGGCGTGTTTGCGTGCTTCCAGCAGAGCACTGCGTTCACCTTTGAGTTGCACGGCCGACGCGACTTGACGGCACAACAGTTCCATACGATGGGCCAACGGTGGGTCTGGCAACAAAACCCCGTTGTTCAAATACGCTTCAATTTGCGAAAACAACCACGGCGCACCAAGGGCACCGCGCCCCACCATAACGAGGTCGCACCCCGTGTGCTCGTACAAACAGGCGGCATCTTCAGCGCTCACCACGTCCCCGTTGCCGATGACAGGAACCGAAACAGCTTGTTTCACCAAGCGGATAATATCCCAATCCACGGGAGGGGCATACATTTGGTCGCGCGTGCGCCCGTGCACCGTGATAGCGGCGGCACCGCCTGCCTCACACGCGCACGCAACTTCCACGGCATTCACTTCCGTCTGCGAATACCCTTTGCGAATCTTCACCGTGACGGGCACGTCCACCGCCTCACACACGGCTTTCACGATACGGCGGCACAAGTCGGGCTCTCGCATCAGTGAACTGCCGCAGTGATTCCCCGCAATTTTGGGGGCAGGGCATCCCATGTTGATATCCAGCCAATCGGGTTGTTGCGCCATCGCCAAAACGGCAGCTTTGGCCATGGTTTCGGGGTCATCCCCGAACAATTGAATGGCGGTGGGACGGGCACGCTCATCCAGTTCCATCAATTCGCCGCTTTTGCGATCCCCCATCGAAAGTGCCTTGGCGCTGACCATTTCCGATACCGTAAAAGCGGCACCGTGATCGGCACAGATACGGCGAAAAGCGCGGTCTGCCACACCGGCCATCGGTGCAAGCGCCGCGCGTTTCGTGATATTAAGCGAACCGAGTTTCATAATCCCACCTCAATGGGGATATTGTATCCTAAATCGCCCGTGCCGTCAAGTGAGCGTGTTTGCGGGGTTGGACAAAAACACGATGACATCCCACGTGACGGGACCGACTACCCCGTTTTGCGGAATACCGGCCCACGCTTGCGCCGCCAGCACCGCTGCCTCGGTTTGCGGCCCGTATATCCCGTCTACCAACACGGGTGGCATAAAATCGCGCACTTCGGACGCGCGCTCCAACAAAACCTGCAACGTGCGCACGTTGTCCCCTTCCTGCCCCGGTGTTAAAAAGCGGCCGGGATACAGCTCGCTGATATCGTCGGTGGGTGGCAGAGAAGCAATGATGCGGTCGTATGCGCGCACCAGTGCGTTCCACGTTTCCCGCCCGACAATGCCGTCCACCGCCAGCCCTTGTTGTTCTTGAAAGGCACGTACCGCAGCGGTGGTTTCGGGTCCGAAAACGCCCGTTTCTTCCACCATCGGTAACGTGTTGTCGAAGGTCGCGAGCACCAATAAGTAGTGTTGCAAGGTGGCAACCCCGATACCGCGGTCGCCTTCGCGCAATAATTCGGCATACACGCGCTCCACTTCTTCCGGAGTAAGCCCCTCGCTTTCCAGTTCTGCCAACCCTTTGACGGCGTTAAAAATGGATTTGATCTTGTACCACGTGGCTTTCCCCACAATACCGTCGGGCGTTAGGTTGAAAATGCGTTGGAAATTTTCCACCGCTTGTTCGGTCTCCACGTCGAAAATGCCGTCGTCGTCCAGCACGGGACGCACGGCGGGATAGTTGCGCCCGATGCGGTTTAACTGCCGTTGAATAGTGCGCACGTCTTCCCCTGCTGATCCAAGCTGAAGGGGAATGCCGGGGTAGGTGGGGATGTTTTGCCCCACCGGCGCGTTAAACACAATGCCGATGTCGTCGCCGTAATAGTATTGCAAGATCTCGTACGGCAGCAATCCCTCCTCTGCCAACGGCACCGTGCCCCATTGTGACAAACCGTCGCAGGTGCTGGTAGTACCGTTGCAATACCGTGCGAACAAGGGTTGCACCGTACCCTCGCGGATGATGTAGTCGTTGTAAACGTCATCCACAATGCGCGAAATATCGTCAAATATCTCTCGCCCATCGATGTATTTTTGATCAAATTGCGTGTTGTTGGTGATATCAAAATCGTACCCGCGTGCGCGGTAAAATTCGGTATACACGCGGTTAAGCGCAAAGGATATTTGTGCCAAAATGTTGGCGCGCAGAGCCGTTTCGGGCCACGTGGGATAAATTTCACTGGAGGCCACGTTTTTGATATATTCGTCAAACGGCACGCGCACGTTGGGTGCACTGGTGTCGTTGGGTGCCCCGAGGTGAACGGTGATGATGTCGGGAATGCGCACGGTAGCCATGTTACACCCCTTCCAACTGTAAACGCAAAGGTTGAATGGCGGTGATACCCTCGTAAATTTCAAACGGCACGTCGACAGGCCGGTATGCGGGATGGCGCGCCGTCAGGTCGTACACCGCCGTGGTAAGAGGGTCATTGGGGTTGAGCGATTCATCACGCGGGGCGGCGGGTAAAGCGATGCCGTCGATGATGCCGTTTTCATCGGTCACCCCTTCGAAAAAGACGCGTTTTCCGTCAGAAAATTCGCGCGATACCGTTACCGCCACCCCCGGAACAGGGTATGCTTGGTCGCCGCGAAATGCCTGCACTTTCAAATATCCCACGTAGGGGTTTTCTTGCAAAAACTGCGCGTACGTGAGGCCGTCACCATTGGAGGGTACGGGGGTGGGGCGCACATCCGTGTCCTGCGTATCATCCAAAAAGTCATCAATGCCGTCGGCAATGCCGCGTGCGAACAAGTCGGGGCGCTGTGCCATCAAGTCGGCGTCCCGTTTGTTGGTGATAAACCCCAGTTCCACCAACACGGCGGGCATTTGCGTGCGGCGCAGTACGTATAAATTCGGTCGGGCCACCACCCCGCGGTTCGGCAACCCCGTCGCGTCTTCCAAGCCCTCCAAAATATCCTCACCGAGTTCGGCGGCCACCGAGTTCAGTCGATAGACCAGTGCTTCCGAACCGCTTGCCGCGGCAATGTCCGAAGCATTTGCGTGCAAGCTGATAAAATAATCCGCCCCCCACGCGTTGGCATCGTTTACCCTTGCGGCAAGCGAGGTGGCGTTGGACGTGCCGAGTTGCGTATCGGCTGTGGGGCGCGATAAACGCACGTCGTACCCGCGCGCACGCAACATATCCGCCAACTCAATACCGATTTGAAACACCAGGTCTTGTTCACGGTATCCGTTTCCCTCAGCCCCTGCGTTGGGGTTTTGGGGGTTGTGTCCTTGGTCAATGTAGATTTTTATGGCCATGGTTCTCCCTTCCTTTCCTGTTTCATTGTACGAAAGGGACAACATCTGCGTTCGTTTTTTATTTATTTGCAAATTTCTATGGCATTGTGCAAAAAAGTGTGATAGAATGGAAAATATGAAAAGAGGTGAGTGCGGTGGCAGTATTTGTGACCGACAGCGAACAGGAAACCGCCGCACTGGGCGAGCGATTGGCCGCCGTGCTGGAAAGCGGAACGGTGGTTGCTTTTTTCGGCGGACTGGGTATGGGCAAAACTGCGTTTGTGCGCGGTATGGCGCGTGTGCTTTCCCCCGATGCCGCCGTGTCCAGCCCCACCTTTGCTTTGGTAAACGACTACGGCGGAACACCGCCGCTGGTCCATTTTGATATGTACCGCGTGTGCGGTTGGGAAGACCTGGATACCACCGGTTTTTTTGATTATTTGGATGCCGGTGCGGTGCTCGCGGTCGAATGGAGCGAAAACATGGAGGCCGCCTTGCCGGCCGATGCCGTGCGCATCACGTTTGAACGCGAGGGTGACACAAGGCGGCACATTACCGTTGAGGGGGTGGATCTGTGAAAGCGCTGACGATGCCGTATACGTTACTGGCGATCGAATCGTCCGCTACCCCTGCCTCCAGCGCGGTGTTGCGCGTGGAGGAAAACGGATGCACCCTGTTGTGCGAAGCCGCGGTAAATACCAAACTCACTCACAGCCAAACCTTGTTGCCGATGGTGACCGATATGCTGAAAAACGCCGGCCTTTCGGTTGCCGATATTGACGCGCTGGCGGTGGCGCACGGCCCCGGTTCGTTTACGGGGGTGCGCATCGGCGTAGCGGCGGTGAAAGGGCTGGCCTTCGCCGAAGATCTGCCGTGTGTCGGCGTATCCACCTTGGAAGGCATGGCCGCTCGCTTTCGTTCCGTGCCCTACACAGGGCGCATCCTCACCGCGATGGACGCGCGTTGCAATCAAGTATATACCGCTTTGTTTTCGTGCAACAACGGAGTCGTGTCCCGCCTAACACCCGACGAAGCGTTGCCGCTTACCGAAGTGGGCGCCCGTTTGCAAAACGAAACCGAACCTATTACCGTGATGGGTGACGGTGCTGCCCTTTGCTATGCCGCTTTGTGTGAAACGGTGCCCTCCCTTTCTCTCGCCCCCCTCTCTCTTCGCTTGCAGCACGCAGTGGGGGTGGCTTTGTGCGCTGCCGACCATATCGCCGCGGGACAGGCCGTATCGGGCGATGCGTTGTTGCCCGTCTATCTTCGTCTGCCACAGGCCGAACGCGAGTTGCGCCTGCGTCAAAATAAAGAAGGAAAATGAAAATGGAGGTCTTCGCATGAAACCGTTTATTGCCGATCATCCCCTCATTCAACACAAAGTCACCATTCTGCGCGACGAGAATACCAGTTCCAAGCAGTTCCGCGAACTCATTCGCGAAATTACAGGGCTGATGTGCTACGAAGCCACCCGTGACCTTCCCACGTGTGAAGTAACGGTGAAAACCCCTCTTTGCGAAACCAAATCGAAAAAAATTGCGGGTCGCAAGCTTGCGTTTGTGCCGATTTTGCGTGCCGGCCTCGGTATGGTGGACGGCGCAGTGGAACTCGTTCCCTCTGCCCGTATCGGCCACATCGGCTTGTACCGCGACGAAACAACCCTCAAACCCGTGGAATACTACTGCAAGCTCCCCGGTGACATCGGCGAACGCGACGTGATCGTATTGGACCCGATGCTGGCAACGGGCGGTTCGGCGGTGGATGCCATCGGCCAAATCAAACAGCGCAAGCCGCGCAGCATTAAATTTATGTGCATCATTGCCGCGCCTGAGGGCTTGGAAACGCTGCAACAGGCCCATCCCGACGTGCAAATCTACTGTGCCGCGCTGGACGACCACCTCAACGAACACGGCTATATCGTGCCCGGCTTGGGTGACGCGGGCGAACGCATTTTCGGCACTAAATAAAAAACAAAAAAACAAGTGCTTGGCGTTGCCAAGCGCGTGTTTTGCTTTGTCCGATTTCCTATTGGCTATACTTTTGTTACGTCAAAAGAACGACCGATGCATTCGCGGCCCTCTTCAAGAGAAGAAAACACCCCGTCGGCCAGCATTTGCACCATCAAGTTGCCGAGCGCCGTGGCTTCAATGGGGCCGGCATACACGTCCATCCCCGTGCTTTCGGCGGTAAGTGCGTTTAAGTATCCGTCTTGGCAACCACCGCCCACAATGTGCAAACGGGTGTAGGTACGGCCCGTGATCTGCTCCATCTCGCGCACCGCTTCGCCGTAGCGTTTGGCCAGACTCAAATAGACGGTTTTGACAAGTTCGCCCACCGTTTGCGGTTGTTTGCCACCCGCTTCGGCACACATGGTTTTCACCGCTTCGATCATACTGGTCGGCGCGAGCAAGCGCCCGTCATCCACGTCAAACACCGTGTCGATATCGGCAACTTTCGCCATCTCACTGAGTTCACCAAACCCGTATTCGTCGTTCAATTCGCGTTTGATAGACTGAATGATCCACAAACCCATAATGTTTTTGAGATAACGGAAACGGTAGTTGATACCGCCTTCGTTGGTAAAATTGAGCAACCGGCTTTGCTCACTGCAATCGGGAACAAGACGCTCTGCACCGAGAAGCGACCACGTGCCCGAACTGATATACAAAAAGTCATCGTCATTGGCGGGAACAGCGGCCACGGCGGATGCCGTATCGTGCGTGCCGGGCAACACCACCTTGCACGAGAACCCAACTTCTTCGGCAATGGCCGGGGTGAAAGCACCAATCACGTCACCGGGAAGCCCCAATTTGCCGAACAAACGGCGCGGGAAACCCAGTCGGTCAATAAGTTCAACATCCCACTCCTTGCTTTCGGCATTGACAAGGTTGGCGGTGGTGGCCAAGGTGTATTCGTTCACCGCAACGCCCGTCAGCAGATAGTGGTAGTAGTTGGGTGTCATCAACAGTTTATCCGCCGCATCCATCTGTTCGGGATGCGCCGTTTTGATGCTCATCAACTGATACACGGTGTTATACAGTTGTTTTTGGATGCCCGTTTTGGCATACAGTTCTT